>CALSAU010000298.1:0-3842 GCA_943372985.1 Polaromonas sp. YR568
GTCTGATCTGCCAACGATGCCTGCCTTGACGACGCTCCAGCCCCTGCGCCAAGTCACCGCCGGCGTGCTGGATGTAGCCCTGTACGAAACCGGCCCGGCCGATGGCCCACCCGTGTTCCTGATGCACGGTTTCCCGTACGACATGTACGCCTACGCCGAGGTGGCCCCCTTGCTCGCCGCACAAGGCTGCAGGGTGTATGTGCCCACACTGCGCGGCTTTGGCGCCACGCGCTTTCTGAGCGCCAGCACGCCACGCTCGGGCGAACAGGCCGCGCTGGGCGCAGACCTGCTGGCGCTGATGGACGCGCTGGCGGTGCCGCGCGCCGTTCTCGCCGGGTACGACTGGGGCGGCCGTGCGGCCTGCGTGGTGGCCGCACTTTGGCCCGAGCGCTGCGCGGGTCTGGTTTCGCTGAACAGCTACAACATCCAGAACATTGCCAAAGCGATGGTGCCGGACACGCCAGAGAATGAGCGCAGCCTCTGGTACCAGTACTACTTCCACAGCGAACGTGGCCACGCAGGGCTCACCGCCAACCGGCGGGCCCTGTGCAAGCTGCTCTGGAAAACCTGGTCACCCACCTGGGACTTTGGCGAGGCCACCTTCGAGCGCAGCGCAGCGGCCTTTGACAATCCAGACTTTGTCGATGTGGTGATCCACTCCTACCGCCATCGCTTTGGTCTGGTGGCAGGCGATCCTGCACTTGCCAGCATTGAGCAGCGCCTTGCCACGCAGCCGCCCATTACGGTTCCCAGCATCACCTTCGACGGCACTGACGACGGGGTTCGCCCGCCCGCAGCGGCCGCGCAACACGCGCACCTCTTCACCGGCCCGCGCTCCCATCGCATCGTGCCCGGCGCAGGCCACAACCTGCCGCAGGAAAAGCCACAACTGTTTGCCGATGCCGTCATGGAACTGGTACAGCAAGGTTTTAAGCCATGACCCCATCCCCCGAACTTCTCAGCGAACACGCCTGCTTCGGCGGCATGCAGCGCTTTTACCGGCACGCCTCCAGCGAGATCGGCCTGCCGATGCGCTATTCGGTGTTCCTGCCGCCGCAGGCCGCCCACGGGCCGGTGCCTGCCGTGATGTACCTGGCGGGCCTGACCTGCACCGAAGAAACCTTCATGATCAAGGCCGGCGCGCAGCGCATGGCCGCCGAGCTGGGCCTCGCGCTGATTGCGCCCGACACCAGTCCGCGCGGCGCTGGTGTGCCGGGTGAAGCCGAAAGCTGGGATTTCGGAGTGGCCGCCGGCTTTTACCTCGATGCGACCGAGGCGCCGTGGGCCACCCACTACCGTATGGAGAGCTACCTCATGCGGGAACTGCTGCCACTCATCACACAGACCTTGCCGATTGATGGCAGCCGCATCGGCATCTTCGGCCACAGCATGGGTGGCCACGGCGCACTCACGTTGGCGCTGCGGCATCCGGGCGTGTTCAAGTCGGTCTCGGCCTTTGCACCGATCTGCGCGCCCAGCCAGTGCCCCGGGGGTCACAAGGCTTTCAGCGGCTATCTGGGTGCCAACCCAAGCGCATGGGCGCAGCACGACGCCACGGCCTTGATGAGCCAGCACACCGCAGCGCCCTACCCGGCGGGCATCCTCATCGACCAGGGCCTGGCAGACAAATTTCTGGCCGAGCAACTGCACCCGCATCTGTTTGAGGCGGCCTGTGAAACCGCTGGCCAGCCGCTCACGCTGCGCCGCCATGCGGGCTACGACCACGGCTATTACTTCATCGCCAGCTTCATGGCTGACCACATGACGCATCACGCCAGGCAGCTTGCTGCCCGGGAAGCCACCACAGCGCAGTAGGGGCACAGCGCAAGCGCAGCCAGCGCCCGAATGCGCACCCTACAATGCCCGGCATGCCGCTGAAGCCTTCTTCTCTTGCGTCCCGGCGCGCCGCCCCCAACCACCTCTCGCCTGATGGCATTCGGCCGCTGTGGGTGGTGATGCTGGCGAGCTTCTGGATTGCCACCGTCTGTAATCTCGCGCTGTGGCGCACCCTGGCGCGCCTGCCCGACCTGAGCACCAACCAGGTGCTGACCATCAGCGTCGCGCTGGCACTGGTCATCGGGCTGGCCACCACCGGGCTCATCAGCCTGTTGGCGTGGCGCTGGACGCTCAAGCCCGTCATCATCCTGTTCTGCATCTCGGCCGCGCTGGGTGGGTACTTCATGCAGGCCTACAACATCGTCATCGACAAGACGATGATGGTCAACACGCTGCAGACCGACGTGCGCGAAACGCGCGACCTGCTCAACTGGCGCTTGCTGGCGACTGTGCTGGTGCTGGGCGTGCTGCCCAGCGTGCTGCTGTGGCGCCAGGCCATCCGCATGCAGCGGCCGGTGCGTCAGGCACTGGCCAACCTTACGGCGGTTCTGGTCAGCACGGCACTGCTGGTGCTGGTGGTGATGCTGTTCTTCCAGAGCATTGCATCGGTCATGCGCAACCACACCCATGTGCGTTACCTGATGAATCCGCTCAATTCGTTTTACGCACTGGGCGCAGTGGCGGCCAAGCCGTTTCTGCGCGATGAGTCAGCGCTCCTTCCGCTGGGCGAAGACGCCAGACTGGGCGCCAGCTATGACGGGCAAGCCAAACCACCTCTGCTGTTGCTGGTGCTGGGCGAAACCGCCCGCAGCGCCAACTTTTCCCTCAACGGCTACAACAGGCCGACCAACCCACGGCTGAGCCAGGAGAACGTGGTCAGCCAGCGCAACGCATGGGCCTGCGGTACCAGCACCGCCGCATCGGTACCTTGCATGTTCTCGCATTTCGGTCGCGAGGGCTACGACGGCCGCCCCGCCAACTACGAAGGCGTGCTGGACGTACTGCAGCGCGCCGGGCTGGCGGTGCTGTGGATCGACAACCAATCCGGCTGCAAAGGCGTGTGCGACCGCGTGCCCAATGTCAACACCTCGCAGCTGCAGGTGCCCGAGCTGTGCATCAAGGGCGAGTGCTTTGACGAGGTGATGCTGCAAGGCCTGGACGAGCGCATCGCCGCCCTGCCCGCTGAACGCCGCGCCAAAGGCGTGGTGGTGGTGATGCACCAGATGGGCAGCCACGGGCCCGCGTACTTCAAGCGCTCGCCACAGGCCTTGAAAAAATTCCTGCCCGAGTGCACCACCAATGCGCTGCAAAGCTGCTCAACGAGCGAGCTGGTCAATGCCTACGACAACACCATCGTCTACACCGACCACCTGCTCGGCTCGGCGATCCAGTGGCTCAAGGGCAAAGAGGCGCAAGCGGCCCCGGCGCTGCTTTACGTGTCAGACCACGGTGAGTCGCTGGGTGAAAACAACCTGTACCTGCACGGCATGCCGTACAGCATTGCGCCGGATGTGCAGAAGCAGGTGCCGTGGATCACCTGGCTGTCGCCCACCTTCGAGCAACGCACCAGGATCACGGCAGAGTGCCTGAAGAAAAAGCTCGATGACCGCATCAGCCACGACAACTACTTCCACTCGGTGCTCGGCCTGATGAATGTGCAGACGCAGGTCTACAAGGCCGAAATGGATGTGTACGCAGGCTGCGCAAAGCCCTGAGCGTTCAGGCCTTCCGGGGCTAGCGCCTCAGGGCTCCTGCCCTGCGAGCACCGCGTGAAGGCGATTCAGGTTCTGCTCATTGGCCGGCTCGATGATGTGCCTGAAGCTTGCCGCGAACTGCGAATCTTCCAACGCCTGATGCCAATGAAGCAAGGTGTGATCTCCTTGCTCGGGGAGCGATATCGTCAGAGTGAAGTGCGGTTGAGAGAGGTGATGAACCACGATTCGTGACGGCGTCGCTTCCAGGAAGGTGTTTTCATTCAGATAGTCTTTCCCGTCGGGGCCGTGCAT
>CALSAU010000299.1:0-3840 GCA_943372985.1 Polaromonas sp. YR568
CCGACTCGCAGCCCATGGTCCACGCCTCGGCCAATTCGCCGCCGGCCCTGCTGCTGGCCGCGCGCGGCGACACCACCGTCAACCCGGTGCGCAACACCGAAACACTGGCGCGCCGGCTGCAGGCCGCCGGCGTGCCGGTGGGGCTGCAGGTCTATGACCGGGTCAGCCATGTGACGCTGGTGGCGGCGCTGGCCAAACCGCTGCGCGGGCTGGCGCCGGTGCTGGACGACATCGCGGTTTTTGTGCGCCAGCCGCGGGCCTGAACACGCCGGGGGTTTCTGCGCGCGATGCGCAGTGGGCCCGCACCCTGCGGGTAAAATGGGCTGAGTTACCACCCGGTTACCCGCAAACCGTCATCTCACTGAGGATTATTTTTATGGCACTCGTTTCCATGCGCGAGCTGCTGGACCATGCCGCCCTGAACGGCTACGGCATTCCGGCTTTCAACGTCAACAACCTCGAGCAGGTCCAGGCCGTCATGGAAGCCGCGAAGGAAACCGGCGCCCCGGTGATCCTGCAGGCCAGCGCCGGCGCCCGCAAATACGCCGGTGAGCCCTTCATCAAGCATCTGATCCAGGCGGCGCTCGAGATGTACCCGCAAATCCCGCTGGTCATGCACCAGGACCACGGCCAGAACCCCGATGTCTGCCAGGGCGCGATCAACCTCGGTTTCTCGTCCGTGATGATGGACGGCTCGCTCGAAGCCGACGGCAAGACGATTGCCAGCTACGACTACAACGTGGACGTCACCAAAAAGGTCGCGCAACTCGCCCACAAGGTCGGCGTCACGGTCGAAGGCGAGCTCGGCTGCCTCGGCTCACTCGAAACCATGAAGGGCGACAAGGAAGACGGCCACGGCACCGACGCGACCATGACGCGCGAACAGCTGCTGACCGATCCCGAGCAGGCCGCCGACTTTGTCAAGCAGACCCAGATCGACGCGCTGGCGATTGCCATCGGCACCAGCCACGGCGCCTACAAGTTCACGCGCAAGCCCACCGGCGACATCCTCGCGATTGACCGCATCAAGGAAATCCACAAGCGCATCCCCAGCACCCACCTGGTGATGCACGGCTCGTCTTCCGTGCCGCAGGACCTGCTGGCCATCATCCGCCAGTACGGCGGCAACATGAAGGAAACCTACGGCGTGCCGGTCGAGGAAATCCAGGAAGCCATCAAGCACGGCGTGCGCAAGATCAACATCGACACCGACATCCGCCTGGCGATGACGGCCGCAGTGCGCAAGTTCCTGGCCGAGAACCCCGAGAAGTTCGACGCCCGCGAATGGCTCAAGCCCGCACGCGAGGCGGCCAAGCAGATCTGCAAGCAGCGTTACATCCAGTTCGGTTGCGAAGGCCAGGGCGCCAAGATCAAGGGCGACACCCTGCAGGTTGTGGCCGCCAAATACGCCAAGGGCGAGCTGGCGCAGGTCGTTCACTGACCGGCTTCAGCAGCCCACCGCTGCGGGCCTGCCGCCGCCCGCTTGGCAAGGAACCTTGCGATAATTGAAAGCCCGTGGACTCCCACCGAGTCCCACGGGCTTTTACTTTGATGACCTCACCATGACCCAAGCGCTTCACACCTCTGCCCTCACTTCCCTGCCCCTGCTGGCCCGCGGCAAGGTTCGCGACAACTACGCGGTGGGAAAAGACCGGTTGCTGATGGTGGCCAGTGACCGTCTGAGTGCCTTTGATGTGATCCTGGGTGAGCCGATTCCCGGCAAGGGTGCGCTGCTGACGCAGATGGCGCTGTTCTGGTTCGACAAGCTTGGCCACCTCTGCCCCAACCACCTCACCGGCGAATCGCCCGAGAGCGCAGTGACGCCCGCAGAGCTGCCGCAGGTGGTGGGTCGCTCCATGCTGGTCAAGCGGCTCAAGCCGATTCCGGTCGAGGCGGTGGTGCGCGGCTATCTGGCCGGCAGCGGCTGGAAGGAGTACCAGGAGAGCCAGGCGGTGTGCGGCGTTCCGCTGCCACCCGGCCTGAAGAATGCCGGCAAGCTGCCCGAGCCGATCTTCACGCCCGCCGCCAAGGCGGAAGTGGGCGAGCACGACGAGAACATCAGCTACGAGCAGGTGGTCAAAGTGGTTGGCCCCGAGATGGCCGCGAAGATCCGCGACATCAGCATCGCCATCTACAAGGCGGCAGCCGCCTTTGCACTGACCAAGGGCATCATCATTGCCGACACCAAGTTCGAGTTCGGCCTGGACGAGCACGGCACGCTCACGCTGATGGACGAGGTGCTGACGCCCGACTCGTCACGCTACTGGCCAGTCGAGGGCTACGAAGCCGCCTACGCTGCGGGCGAGAACCCGCCCAGCTACGACAAGCAGTTTGTGCGCGACTGGCTGGAGTCGGTGCGGATCAATGGCAAGCCTTGGGACAAGACGCCGCCGGCGCCGCATCTGCCGGCCGAGGTGGTGGCCAAGACAGCAGCCAAATACCAGGAGGCGCTTACGCGCCTTGTTAGTTGAACACCCCTATCGGGTCTCGCTCCGCGTAGTCCCTTTTCCCCTTGCAGGGGACGGGGCCTGCGGCCGGGCGAAGCCCGTTCCGCGGCCCCTGCTGGTTGGGAGCGCTGACTTTCTGGGTCAGCTCAATATCACACTGCTTAGACGGCGACGGTACGTGGCTACCGTCGGGTCTTCCGGCGGAATCTGGCCGTCGGCGACTTTGGGTTTCGGGGCTTCCATGACGTCGAGCACGGCGATGTAGGTCTTGCGGGCCAGGTCTTCGGACCATGTCTTGTCGCGCATCAGGATGTCGAGCAACTCGTCCAGCGCGTCGGTCCAGCGCCCTGCGGCCATCAGGTATTTCGCCTTGTCAAAGCGGGCGTCAAAGTCGCGCTTGTTGCCGGCAATCCGGGCGTCGAGGCTTACGATGGCCGTCGCCGCATCGGGGCTGGCAGCTGCAAAGTCGAGGGCGTTCATCCAGCGTTGCAGTGAATCGAAGCGGCGCACCACACCGGTCTGCGCGATCACCGGCGCGAAAGCCACCTTGGCGTCGTCCAGCCGGCCCAGCTGCACCAGCAGCTTGATGTAGTCGAAACGTGCGTTGTCATCGGCCGGGTTGGTGGCCACCGCGTGTTGCAGTTTTTCCAGAGCGGCTTCCGGGTCGGCCGCCACGTCGGGCAGCGCTTCTTCGACTTCGGGCGGTGCCTCTGGCGCGGGGGGCAGGTGCTTGTCGAGAAACTCCTTGACCTTGCCTTCGGGCAGTGCGCCGGCAAAGCCGTCGACCGGTTGGCCGTTCATCATCAGGATGCAGGTCGGAATGCTGCGGATGCCGAAGGCCGCGCCCAGCTGCTGCTCCTGGTCGGAGTCGATCTTCACCAGCTTGAAGCGCCCGCCGTAAGCCACCTCGACCTTTTCCAGGATAGGCCCGAGCGACTTGCAGGGCCCGCACCAGGGCGCCCAGAAGTCGATCAGCACAGGGGTGGTCATGGAAGCGGCAACCACTTCCTGTTCAAAATTGGCGAGGGTAACGTCGATCATGGTGGTTTAGAGCTGAGGCTGTTCAGGGTATTTTCAAGCGCGGCGCAGCGCCGCTGCCTGCGGGGCAGACGATAGCATGGGCCCAGCCCTTAAAATCAGGCGTCTCGCCGCATGGCGCGCCACCCCGGCCTTATCGGCCTTATCTCTGGTTCGGGCTTCATCGGGCACAAGGCATTTATGACCACAAACAACAATCCGGCTGCACCTCTCGTGGGTGTGGTGATGGGCTCCAGCAGCGACTGGGACACCATGCAGCACGCCGTGCAAATCCTCACCCACTTCGGTGTGGCGCACGAGGCCCGCGTGGTCTCGGCGCACCGTATGCCCGACGCGCTGTTCGCCTATGCCGAGG
>CALSAU010000300.1:0-3840 GCA_943372985.1 Polaromonas sp. YR568
TAATTGCCGCCGATGTAATAGTGCTGCATGCGCACAAAGGCCGCCGCCGACGTGATGAAAAACAGCAGGTAAAGCGACTCGTGCCGGCGCTTGCACCAGATCGCCAGGGAAAACAGGCCCAGTGCCAGGAAGGCCGAAACACCGACAAACGGCAATTGGTTTTGCAGGAAAGCGCGCACCTGGTAACGCCAGACCAGTTGCCCTTCCGTCCCCACCCACGCGCTCGACAGCGCGCTGCCGCTGGACTGCAGCCGGTTGATGCGCAGCAGCACGCTGGCAGGCGCCGGCACGCCGGCCGCACCGTTGAGCCGCAGCAGCAGCGGATGGTTGTAGCCGTTGTTGACCAGGCTGCCTTCGGACTGGTAGAGCAACAGGCCGTCGCCATAAATGGCCAGCTGGCCGATGGTCTTCCAGCGCGGGAGATACAGGTAGAGCGTCTCCGCGGAGGGCGGCAGGCCCGCCAGCTCAAGCCGGTACCAGTCGGTGACGGTGCGCCCGGCGCCGGACGGGCCCAGGATGTCGCGCGGCGCGGTGTACGGCAGCACGATGTCCTGCCAGCCGCCGGCCGGCAGCGCGGCACCGGACGCATGGGGGGGAGGTGGCGTCAGGCCGCTGCCGGCGACAGACAGCAGTTGTGCCCGCAACAGGTGGACAGCCGTGTCATCAGGGTCTGAAGCGCAGCCTGCGGCAGAAAATGCCAGCACCAGCAGCAGCCACACCATCCGCAGGGGCTGTTGCATCCTAGTGTTCTGTCCCGTCAACAAAGGCGACATGCCATCGCCGATTCAGCCGCCATGCTGCGTTGCCCGTCGTGGCCCTGGCGATGATTATTTGGCCTGCGCGCGCCTGGCCTGAAAGCTGACTGGATAATTTCATGTCATGACCTTGTTTGCGCGGCAGCACACTAGCCCTCCAGCAAGCCCTGGCTTCTGGCCTCATAAATCGCTTCCGCCTTGGAGCTCACCTTGAGCTTGCCATAAATGCGGCGCACATAGGTCTGCACCGTATGCACCGACACCTGCATCAGCCGGGCGATCTCTTCGGCGGTGAAGCCCTTGGTGATCAGCTCCAGCACCTGCTTTTCGCGGCTGGACAGCAGCGCCGGCTCCTCTGCGCGGTCGGCCGGCAGGGCCACCGGCGCGGGCGCGGGCGCCTGGCGGAACCGCGTCAGGATCTGCCGTGCAATCAGCGGGCTGATCGGGCTGCCGCCGCCGTGCAGGCTGCGGATCTCGGCCAGCATGTTGTCCGGCGCACTGTCCTTGAGCAGGTAGCCCGAAGCGCCGGCCTCGATCGATTGCAGCACGTGGGCCTCGTCGCCGAAGGTGGTGCAGACCATCACGGCGCAATCCGGGCTGAGCCGGTGCGCCGCGCGGATCACGTCGATGCCCGAGCCGTCCGGCAGGCCCAGGTCGACCAGCAGCACGTCGGCCGGCGCGGACTGCAGGGCTTTCAGGCCGTCTGCGCGCGTACCCGACACGCTGACCAGTGTCATGTCGGTGGCGTTGTCGATCGCTGTGGCAATGGCATTCTGGAAATGCACGTCGTCCTCCACCAGGGCCACGCGAATGAGGCGGCTGGCGGGGCCGGAAGGAGGGAGGGTTGCAGCGGTGGACATCTCGGCGGGGTGGGGAACAAGCGGGAATGCGGGTCTTGAGGTAAACAATCATTTTGCGCCAGCCCGCGCCGCGGCTTGTCCTTAAAACTGGGGACAGGGACTATGGGCGCTGGCAAGCTCAGCGTTTCGTTGTTTTGTAGTTCGCGAGCTGGCCGGGGTTGCCCGGCAGCAACTCACTTTCTTTTTGCGTCGCCAAAAAGAAAGTAAGCAAAGAAAAAGGCGACCCTGCTGTCTGCGTCCCTCCGCTTCGCTGCGGGCAACCTGCGGTGCTCGGTCCAGCCGGGGTCGAGCTCGAACTCGCCTTCGGCTCAAACAATCGCTCGCCCTGATCCGTCTGGCCCTCCGCTCCTCGGCGCATCCAGAAGGGTGGGGTAGAAAACCAATGCGGGGACAAATCCGGAGTCCTTGAAGCGCGCAGCGTTTCAAGGACGGGAATCCCAACAGACCGTCATGTTTGCACGCGAGGGCAGCACACGCGGCCAGATGAAGTCCCCTCCATCGCCCAGCGGGGCGAGGGAGGGGCCCGGGGAGGGAGTGGGGAGTCAGACCTGCCGCAGCAGGCATGCCAGAGTCATGCGTTCGGTTGCAACCCGATGTGATCGATGGGCTGCGTTCGGCCCGCGCAGGAGCCCAAGGTCACTGCGCCTGGAAACCGCTGGCCTTGATGATGCGCGCCCAGGTCTGTGCATAAGCTTGTTCGCGCGCTGCCAGTTGCGCGGGTGGCATGTAGCCGACGGTCAGACCCATGGCGGTGAGTTTGTCGCGAACATCCGGCAGCGCGATGGCCTTGGCCACGGCATCTGCAAAACGGTCGATGGTGGCTTTCGGGGTGCCGGCCGGCGCGAAGATGCCGTAATAAGGCACGTCTTCGAATCCGGCCAGGCCGAGTTCCGCAAAGGTCGGCACGTCGGGAACGGCGGCCTGGCGCGTATTGCCCAGCACCGCCACCACGCGGATCTTGCCGGCCTTGTGGTTCTCGATGAAGTCGGGAATCGAGCCGACGCCGGCACCAATCTGGTTGCCCAGCATGTCGCCGATCATGGGCGCGCTGCCCCGGTAGGGTGCGGCCTGCAGGTCGAGCGCGTACTTCTGGCCGATCAGCTTGACCAGGAACTCGGGCACCGAGGCCGGCGCGGGCACACCGACATTGCCCTTGCTGCCCTGGCTGCGCACCCAGGCCACGTACTCGTTCATCGATTTGGCCGGCGTGCCGCCCGACACGGCAAAGGCGTTGACAAAAGTCGCAAAGCCGGCCACCGCCGCAAAGTCTTTCGCCGGCTCGAAACCGGGATTCTTGGTGACCAGCGGCAGGATGGAAATCGTGTGGTCGTGCGAGAGGAAAAAGGTGCTGCCGTCTGCCGGCGCGGCTTTCAGCGCCTGGGCTGCAATCTGCCCGCCCGCGCCGGCGCGGTTTTCAACAATCACGTTGGCGCCCAGCGAGTCCTTGAGTTTTTCTGCCAGCGTGCGGGCAATCACGTCGGTGCCGCCGCCGGCGGGAAAGCCGACCAGCAGGCGGATGGTGCCGGTTTGGGCTTGTGCGATGCCGGCAAGCAGCAAGGCGCCGAGCGCGAGGGTGTGGCGCAGCGTGTGCAGCATGCGTGTGGGAGGACGGATCATGGAAAACTCCAGTTCGCGAGAAGGTTGCAGGTGGAGGCCCCTGCAGCAATAAGGGTGCCAGACGCCACTCAGCTTTTTTCCGGGCGCAGGGCCAGGGCCTGGCGCAGTGCGTTTTCGATGCCGTCGACATCGAAGGGCTTGACCAGCACGACGGAATTTTTCAGGCTGCTGGTGTAGCCTTCGCGCCCGGTCGCGAAAACCACGCTCATCTGCGGGTGCAGCGCAAGCGCCTGCCTGGCGAGTTCATCGCCCGGAAGGCCCGGAAGCCCCAGGTCGGTGACAAGAATGTCCGCCGGCGCCTGTTGCAGCGCCTGCAGGGCCTCTGCCGCATCGCGTGCCTCGACCACCGCGTAGCCGAGTTCACGGATGAGTTCGGCTGTGGTGCTGCGTATCAGTTCGTCATCTTCGACCAGCAGCACGGCTGAATTCCGGTCGGCCGGCGCCGGTGCCAATGCGCTGGCGACAACAGATGCGCTGCGCGCGTACTGGTTGCGCTGGCGCTGGTTGGCCAGCACATAACGGATCTTGCGCGCCAGCGCGTCCTGGGTATAGGGTTTGCCGATCAGGTCCACCCCCGCATCGAGACGGCCGCCGTGCACGATGGCGTT
>CALSAU010000301.1:0-3833 GCA_943372985.1 Polaromonas sp. YR568
ATTGCGACACAAAACCCTGATAGCGACGGCTACAAAAGCATGAATGTAAACGGCAGGCTGGGTTTTCAGATCAACGCAGAGCATCGTCTGGAAGCCAACTTTCTGAATAACAAAATTGCTGCCCAATATGACCAAGGTTTGACGCGCGACTTTATCCGGGCTAATCAGGTTGAAACAGTCGGCATACAGTGGCAGGCAAAGTGGTCTCAGGCGTACAACACACGGCTGGGCGTGACTTACGGTACAGACCGTGGCGAAGATGCGCTCAATGGTTCGACGCTCAGGCCGCCTTTTGATCAGACCAAAACCAGCGGCTTTATTTGGCAAAACAATTACCAGACTGGCGCGCATGCGCTAAGCGCCACGCTGGAAAATAAAAAAGATCAATTTTTATTGATGGGTACAACGGGTCTGCCAACCAACGTGACCTCGCTGACGCGTGAAAAATCACAAAACAGTTTGGCTCTGGGATATGGGTGGGCTGCTGGTGTACATACCGTTCAGTTCAATGTGCGCCATGATCGTGACAGTGAGTTCGGAGGCAAATCAACTGGATCGGCTGCCTATGCCCTGGCAATTACGCCCCGCTGGAAAATTTCAGGTAGCGTCGGTACGTCGTTTCGAGTGCCCACGTTGTACCAGCGCTTCACCGTGTTTTCGCCACCCACACCACTGCTGCCAGAGTCAGGCCGTAACGTAGAACTGGGCTTGAAGTATGTTGAGGGTACTCGTAGATATGGTGTGGTGGCATACCGTAACAAACTGACCAATCTGCTGACATTTGTTAGCGGTGCCGGTCCATGCCCCAGCGGCCTCTTACCAGCAGCAACTCGTGTCGGCTGCTATGCCAATACGGCGCAGGCCTCGTACACGGGCTTGACTTTTACAGCCAGCGAATCGATAGGAAACTTCAACCTTTATGGGTCGCTAGACGTACAGAACCCTAAAGACCTAACGTTGAACAAACAACTCGCGCGCCGCGCGAAACGACACGCCACTTTTGGCGTGGACACGCGCATCGGGGCCTGGACGCTGGCCGGTGATGTGCTGATGTCTGCCCTGCGCTACGAAAATACCACTGCAACGTCGCCCGTGTTGCCCGGCTACACCTTGGTCAACCTGAGTGCCAGCACGCCCTTGTCGAAAGACTGGAAAGCGCTGGTACGGGTAGACAACCTGACTGACAAAACTTATCAAACCATCAACGGCTATGCTTCAGCGAGGCGTGCCCTGTACGTCGGCCTGACCTGGGCGCCGCAGTAAGCTGCCCGCTTTTGGACCACTGCTTCATGACGCTCACCGCCACCTGCCCCGCCATTCTTGTCGCCGCACCTGCTTCCGGCCAGGGCAAGACCACGGTGACCTGTGCGCTGGCGCGCCTGCACGCGCGGCAGGGGCGGCGGGTGCGGGTGTTCAAGTGCGGGCCGGATTTTCTCGATCCGTACTGGCTCGCACTGGCCAGCGGCCAGCCCGTTCATCAGCTGGACCTGTGGATGACCGGCGAGGCCGACTGTCGCCAGCGCCTTCACGCCGCAGCGCAGGACGCCGACCTGCTGATCGTTGAAGGCGTGATGGGCCTGTTCGACGGCGAGCCAAGCGCTGCCGATCTGGCGCAGCGCTTCGGCCTGCCGGTGCTGGCGGTGATTGATTCAGGCTCCATGGCGGGCACCTTCGGCGCGCTGGCCTGGGGACTGCAGAGCTACCGCGAAGGCCTGCGTTTCGCCGGTGTACTGGCCAACCGCGTGGCGTCGCCTGGTCATGCCGACATGTTGCAGCGCAGCCTGCGCGAGCCGGCACAGTGGATGGGCGCGCTGATGCGTGACGCCGCTTTCACGCTGCCTGAGCGCCACCTCGGCTTGGTGATGGACCATGAACTCGGTGACCAGGGCGAGGCCCTGCAGCGACTGGATGCAGCAGCCGATGCGCTGGCTGCCACGCCTTTGGGGCGCATGAGCTTGCAGGACCTGCAGGCTTGGGCCGTGCCTTTTGAAGGCTTGGCTTCGCCCCCTGCGGCATCGGTGGCCCCGCTGCTGCAGAGCAAAACGATTGCCGTGGCCCGCGATGCAGCTTTCTGTTTCATCTACGCCGCCAATTTGCAGTGCCTGCAGGAGCTGGGCGCTGAACTGGTGTTTTTCTCGCCGCTGGCAGACGCCGCCTTGCCGGCATGCGACGCGCTCTGGCTGCCCGGCGGTTACCCCGAGCTGCACGGCCCTGCGCTGGAGAGTAGCGTGGCGATGAAGGCCAGTCTGCATCAGCATGTGCAGTCCGGCAAGCCAGTGTGGGCCGAGTGCGGCGGAATGATGGCGCTGTTTGATGGCATTACTACTACCGAAGGCGAGCGCCACGCCGCCTGGGGCGTGCTGCCGGGTGAAGTGACGGTGAACAAGCGCCTGGCGGCCCTCGGTCCGCAGCAACTGCCGCTGCCCCATGGCACCCTGCGCGGGCACACCTTCCATTATTCGACCGCAGCAACGGCGCTGCCAGCAGCCGCCCGTACAGAGGCCGCTCCCGGGCGCACGCTGCGCGGGCAGGGCGAGGCGCTGTATGCGAAAGGGTCTGTGAAGGCGAGTTATTTCCATGCCTGGTTTGCCTCCAGCCCCGAAGCCACTGCGCAGCTTTTTCTGAAGGAGCCCGCATGACGCTCGCGACCGACTGGCGTTTTCTGGCAACCGGCGCTGATGCGGCGGCGCAGCGTACGAGTGTCGGCCCGCAGCGCATCGTCTGCCTCACCGAAGAGCCGACCGAGTGGCTCTACCTGCTGGGTGAGGAGCGGCGCATCGTCGGTATTTCTGGCTACACCGTGCGGCCACCGCGGGCGCGGGAAGAAAAACCCAAGGTGAGTGCCTTTCTCAGCGCCAAGATCGACAAGATTGTGGAGTTGCAGCCGGACTGCGTGATCGGTTTTTCAGACCTGCAGGCCGACATCGCTTCGCAGCTGATCCGCCACGGCGTTCAGGTCACCATCTTCAATCAGCGCAGCGTGGCGGAGATTTTTTCGATGATGTACCAGCTGGCCGCCATGGTCGGGCAAGAGGCACGCGGGCTGGACTTGATTCGGCAGATGCAGACGCGCCTGCTCGCTATCGAACAGGCGGCCAAATCCCTCAGGCGCAGGCCCCGGGTGTTTTTTGAAGAGTGGTACGACCCGCACATCAGCGCGATTGCGTGGGTGTCTGAGCTGATCGGCATCGCGGGCGGCGACGACTGCTTTCCGGAGCTGGCGCGCGAACCCATGGGCAAGCAGCGCATCATTGCCGACGGCAGCGAGATCGTGCGGCGCAACCCCGACATCATTTTTGGCTCCTGGTGCGGACGCAAGTTCCGGCCCGCCCATGTGCTGGCGCGCCCCGGCTGGGGAGAGGTCAACGCCGTCAAGACTCAACAGCTGTTCGAGATCAAGTCGGCCGAAATTCTGCAGCCCGGGCCAGCAGCGCTCACTGAAGGTGTCGAGCAGATTCACCGCCTCATCATGCAATGGAGCCACGAGCATGGCTGAACCTCAGGTGATTGCCCGCAGCGAGCTCATCCTCGGTGGCCAGAAAAGCGGCAAGTCGCGCCGAGCCGAAATGATTGCCCAGCAATGGCTTGCGCAATCGCCGCTGCATCGCGCGGTGCTGGTGGCCACCGCTCAAGCGTGGGACGACGAGATGCAGCAACGCATCGTGCGCCACCAGCAGGACCGGGCCGAGCGGGTGCCGGGCATGACGACCGTTGAAGAGCCACTGCAACTCGCGCATGCGGTGGCGCAGTCCAGCCGCAGCGACACCCTCGTGGTGGTGGATTGCCTGACGCTGTGGCTGACGAACCTGCTGATGCCGGCGCCGGGCGCGGCA
>CALSAU010000302.1:0-3820 GCA_943372985.1 Polaromonas sp. YR568
GAGCAGACAGTCGCGTACGCTGGCATGGGTGGGCGAGGCAGCCAGCGCAAACGCCACTGGCCAGGTCGGCTGTATGGCGGCGCAGGCGTCAATGTGCGGCGTGCTGGCGCCGTCGTGGTTACGCAACCATTCCAGCAACGAACGGCCCATCTGCTCCGTCTGCGCGCGCAGCTCACTGGTTTCGCGGGTTTGCAGCACCCAGGCGTTGAGCTGCTCAATGCGCGGCAGGTCGACACGCCGCCACGCGGGAATCGCCTGCGCGATCACGGCCAGATCGGCCCGGGTCAGCGACAGGTGCAGCTGGTCGGTTAGCCAGTCGCTGGCCGCCGCTTCGGTGGTGACACCCGCCCGCTCGACGGCCATCTCCAGACCTTCCGAATACGAAAAGCCACCCACTGGCAACGCAGGCGAGGCCAGCCAGATGAGCTGGAGCAGGCTGGCCGCCGAGCTGTCAGACGTGGTTTGCAGGGGCGCGTGCATGCCGCAGGCCCTCAGTGCGCGTGCGGCGTGCCAGGCTTGCGCGGATGGATCTGGATGGCGACTGGCTTCACCTCATGTGAATGTCCGTGGTCGTGGTCATGGTCGTGATGGCAGTCCGGGCCGTGCACATGGGGCTTGGTTGTCGCTGCCGCTGTCGCAGTGTGCTCATGGGAGTGATCGTGATGCGCTTCCCCATGCGCGTGGCTGTGGCCACCCGCGCTGTAGGCACCGCCTTCGGGCTCAAAGGCCTCGTTCACCGCATTCACGATAAGGTGCATGCTCTGCAGCATCTCGGCCAGCACGTGGTCGGGCTCGATCTTCAGGTGGTCGGGTTGGAGCTCGATCGGCACATGCCGGTTGCCTAGGTGGTAGGCGGCGCGGGTCAGGTCAAACGGCGTGCCGTGCTGGGCGCAGTGGGTGATACGCAGCACCGGCTGCGGCGCGGCAATCACGCGCACCATGGAGCCGTCTTCGGCCACCAGCACATCGCCGCCGCGCACCAGGGTGCCGCGTGGCAGGAACACACCGAGGTGGCGACCTGCAGAGTCGGTGGCGTCAAACCGGCTTTTCTGGCGCACGTCCCAGTCGAGTTCCACCGTGGCGGCGCGTTTGAGGAGCACGGGCGCCAGACCGGCGCCGCGCGGGACAACTTTGGAGACTTGAAGCATCAGGTGATACGGAGAGGGCGATGGGGTTCAGAACAGGAAGTAGCGCTGCGTCATCGGCAGACCGCGCGCCGGCTCGCAGGTGAGCAGCTGTCCGTCGGCGCGCACCAGGTAGGTCTGCGGGTCGATTTCCATTTTCGGCGCATAGGCATTGTGGACCATGTGGCGCTTTTGCACGCCACGGATGTTCTTCACCGCACTCAGTGTCTTGGCCAGACCAAACTGCTGCTGGATGCCCGCTGCCATGCCTGCCTGCGACACAAAGGTGAGCGAGCCTTTCGCGATGGCGCCGCCAAACCCGCCGAACATCGGCCGGTAATGCACTGGCTGCGGTGTGGGGATGGAGGCATTCGGGTCGCCCATTGCGGCGAGCGCGATAAAGCCGCCCTTGAGCACCAGTGCCGGCTTGATGCCAAAGAAGGCTGGCTTCCAGACCACCAGGTCAGCCCACTTGCCGACTTCGATGGAGCCGACTTCATGCGAGATGCCGTGTGCAATCGCGGGGTTGATGGTGTACTTGCTGATGTAGCGCTTGACGCGGAAGTTGTCGTGGCGCTCGGCATCGTCGGGAAGCTTTCCCCGCTGGCCTTTCATCTTGTGCGCAGTTTGCCAGGTGCGGATGATGACCTCGCCCACCCGGCCCATGGCCTGACTGTCGGAGCTCATCATGCTGATCGCACCCAGGTCGTGCAGGATGTCTTCCGCTGCAATCGTTTCCCTGCGGATGCGGCTTTCGGCAAAAGCCAGGTCTTCGGCAATCGCCGCGTCGAGGTGGTGGCACACCATCAGCATGTCCACATGCTCGTCGAGCGTGTTCACGGTGTAGGGCATCGTGGGATTGGTGGAGGACGGCAGAAAGTTCTGCTCGCCCACCACCCGCAGGATGTCGGGCGCATGGCCACCACCGGCACCCTCGGTGTGAAAGGCGCAGAGTGACCGGCCTTTGGTGGCAGCGATGGTGTTCTCGACAAAGCCTGACTCGTTGAGCGTGTCGCTGTGAATGGCGACCTGCACATCGGTTTCTTCGGCCACGTCCAGGCAGTTGCTGATGGCCGACGGCGTGGTGCCCCAGTCTTCGTGCAGCTTGAGGCCAATCACGCCCGCGTTAATCTGCTCATGCAGTGCGGCAGGCAGGCTGGCATTGCCTTTGCCCAGAAAGCCGAGGTTCATGGGGAACGCGTCGGCCGACTGCAGCATGCGCTCGATGTTCCACGGGCCTGGCGTGCAGGTGGTGGCAAAGGTGCCGGTGGCCGGGCCGGTGCCGCCGCCCAACATGGTGGTGACGCCCGAGGTGAGCGCTTCCTCGATCTGCTGCGGGCAGATGAAGTGGATGTGCGAGTCAATGCCGCCGGCGGTGACGATCATGCCTTCGCAGCTGATGACTTCGGTGCCGGGGCCGATGATGATGTCCACGCCCGGCTGGGTATCGGGGTTGCCGGCCTTGCCGATGGCGGCAATGCGCCCGCCCTTCAGGCCAATGTCGGCCTTGACGATACCCCAGTGGTCGATGATGAGCGCATTGGTCATCACGCAGTCCACCGCACCTTGCGCACGTGTGTGTTGCGACTGCGCCTTGCCGTCGCGGATGGTCTTGCCACCGCCGAATTTCACTTCTTCGCCGTAGCTGCCGGCGCGCAGGGTGTAATCGGCCTCGACCTCGATCACCAGATCGGTGTCGGCCAGCCGCACGCGGTCACCGGCTGTGGGGCCAAACATTTCCGCGTAGGCGCGGCGGTCAACTGCTGCCATCAAAGTGCTCCCTGCACCAGCCCGCGAAAGCCGTAGATTTTTCGTTCGCCACTGAAATCCACCAATTCAACGGTTCGTTGTTGCCCGGGCTCAAAGCGCACGGCAGTACCGGAGGCGATGTTCAGACGCATGCCGCGGGCGGCGCTGCGGTCAAAGTCCAGTGCGGCGTTGGTCTCTGCAAAGTGATAGTGCGAGCCGACCTGTACCGGACGGTCAGCGGTGTTGCGCACCACCACGGTCAGCGTGCGGCGACCGGTGTTGAGCAGGTGCTCGCCGGCGTCGGTGATGATTTCGCCAGGGGTCATGGTCGCTTCGCCTGCGTTATTTACTGCGTTATTTGCGCGAGAACCAGACGGCTGCCAGCGCCAGCACGCCGACCAGCACGAAACCCAGGGTGTCGGTGGCATGCCAGTGCGTGCTGGTAAGGCCATGGCCGTCGTGGGCCGAGGCGTTCACGGCCATGGTCATGAGGGTTGTGATGAATGCGCTGCGTAGAGTGGTGGGGTTCTTCATGGAGGTCTTGGAATGATTGTTAAACGACTGGTCCGCTTTGGGGGTGCTTCATAAGATCGGTTGGTGAACGGTGACGAGCTTTGTTCCGTCCGGAAATGTCGCCTCGACCTGGATGTCCGGAATCATCTCGGCGATGCCGTCCATCACGTCGGCGCGGGTCAGCACATTGCGGCCTGAACTCATCAGCTCGGCCACGGTCTGGCCATCCCGTGCGCCTTCCATCACGGCCGCGCTGATGAGGGCGACCGCCTCGGGGTAGTTCAGCTTGAGTCCGCGCGCGCGGCGGCGTTCAGCCAGCAGCGCTGCCGTGAAGATCAGCAGCTTGTCTTTTTCGCGTGGGGTCAGATCCATGGGGTTTTCCGGGTCTCGTACGCTGCAGGCGGGCTGCCAGATCGGGTGCTGTGATTAGGTGC
>CALSAU010000303.1:0-3808 GCA_943372985.1 Polaromonas sp. YR568
GATGGCGTGACCGAGGTGCGCGCTGGCGTCTATGTGTTTTTTGATCTGGTCATGGCCAACGTGGGCGTGTGCTCGCCAGACGACGTGGCGCTGAGCGTGCTGACCACCGTCATCGGCCACCAACCCGACAAGGGCTGGGCGATTGTGGACGCCGGCTGGATGGCCATGAGCCGCGACCGCGGCACCCAGAAGCAGCAGCACGATTACGGCTACGGCCAGCTGTGCGACGCCAGCGGCCAGCGCATCGCGGGCTACACCCTCACCGGCGCCAACCAGGAGCACGGCATCATCAGCCGCAGCGGCGAAGCAGACCTGGGCATCGCCCAGCGCTTTCCCGTCGGCACCCAGCTGCGCGTGCTGCCCAACCACGCCTGCGCCACTGGCGCCCAGTTCCCCGAGTACCACGCCATTCATCAGACAGAAAGCGGCGAAGAAGTCGGCCCCACCTGGCCACGCTTCTACGGCTGGTGAGCACGGGCAAAGACCAACAAGGCCACCATGACCATCCAGCGCATTAACCCCAGCACCATGGCCGCACCCGGCGGCCATTACAGCCACGCCACCGTCGCCAACGGCTTCGTCTTCATATCAGGCGAGCTGCCCATCACCCCGGCAGGCGACAAGCTCAACCAGGCCAGATTTGAAGACCAGGCCACACAGGTGCTGGCAAACGTGCAAGCCGCGCTGGAAGCTGCCGGTAGCAGCGTCGCCCAGCTGGTGCAGGTGCGCGTCTACGTGACAGACATTGAGCACTGGCCAGCGTTCAACCGCCTCTACAAAGAGTGGGCCTGCGCCGAACCACCCGCGCGGGCGGTGGTGCCTGTGCCGGTGTTGCACTATGGGTTTTTGATTGAAGTGGAGGCGGTGGGGGTGGTTGGTTCGCCATCAAAGCAGCCGCCGCATGAGCTAGCCCTTATTGGATCTCCGCTGGGAAACATCACGCCTTAACCCAAGGCGCTAAATTGTCACGGGACCATGCCGATTGCACCACCCAGGCAATGCCCTGGGTCTCAAAAATGTCTCGTTTGAATATGCTGCGCCTGCGCCTAGGTTTTCTAGAACTCTACGCAGGAGCACAGAGTGACCGGATTGAACATCTTTGAGTACTGCTATCGAGACGCAGCAAACTACAAGGTTTGGGGCGCGCTCTTGCTTCAAGGCACAGTCACCATCTCAGACATTGAGAAGCTGCAGAGCAAACTCAACGCCGGTGAGTTTTTTATCGCAGAACAGGTTGGTGTTCCGCCGCTCCACGCGAAGTTATGGCAGTTAAGTGGTGGTGCGTCAGTGGATGACCACGTATGGCACACATTTGATGCGCTGCGCCCGGCGGCGCAAGATGAAACGGCCGCCTCGATATTTGATACGGTCGAGAATTTGGTTGCCAAGTTCAAAGCCGTCAACATCTGGAAGGAAAGCCTCTCACCTCACTGGAGCGACTGAATGCAGGTGGCCCTTCATTTTCATGAGGATGTCTTTTACGAGTACTTTGTGCCTTTTCGACATCCCTCCGCTCACTTCAACATTTGGGGCGGCCTTGGCCTCGAAACTTTTGGCGGCGATTTTCAGATAGTCAAAAACCACCCCGAGAATTATGTTTGGACCGTTGTGGACGGTTGTGAAGGGTCACGCCAGTGGATTACGCCCGGCATTCATTTTGTGAATCGTGTGTGCTATTTGCTAACCGAAAAACCGCACAACTGGCTATTTGTTGAATTCTTCATTCCCCATCGTCCACACTCTTTAACTCCGCTAGGGCTTAGGCGCCGCGTGAGTACTCTTAGCCGGTTACTACAAAGCAAAGCCGCCCCACCAAGTTGACAATCTTTCGGCCAGAATCTCCGATACTTGCCGTACCAAATCTCGGAGAGTCCATATGCCCCGCGCTGCAAATGTAAAGTGGACCCGCAAACATCTTTTGCCAACCCTGCATCTGTACACGCAGATGCCATTTGGACAACTGGATGCGCGCAACTCCCGAGTACGCCAACTGGCGCGCTGGCTAGGTCGATCCCCCGGCTCTGTGGCCATGAAGCTTACGAACTTGTCGAGCCTTGATCCAGTTATCGCTGCCCGTGGTTTACGAGGTCTATCCGGTGCCTCTGCACTTGATCGCGTCGTCTGGGCTGAATTTCATTCGAACTGGGACGCAATGGCTGCTGAAGCCGCGCACGAATACTCCCGCCTTGCAGAAACAAATGGCGATGTAGTTGAAGAGGAAGTTCCGGAGACTCTCTCAACCATTCCCGAGGGCAAGACCCGAAGCGCAACGGTACAGGTCCGGGTTAACCAATGGAAGTTCCGCAAATCGGTACTGGCGAACTATGGCGAGAGGTGCTGCATCACTGGACTGACAAATGCTCAGCTCCTAAATGCCAGCCACATTTTGCCGTGGAGTAGCGATCTAAAAAACCGAATGAATCCACAGAATGGACTTTGCCTATCCGCTCTCCATGACCGCGCATTTGATATCGGACTGATTACTGTACTGCCCGACTTTCGAGTTCAGGTATCCCAGAAGCTGATTGCGCACCCAGATGATTCATTTATGAAGCAGGCGCTTCTACGGTTCAATAACCGAAAAATTTTGATGCCAAGTCGCTATGGTCCAGACCCAAAATTTCTAGAGGATCATGCTCGCCGCTTCAAGTTCATTAAGTAGTGGTATTCGTGACTGTTCTGAGAGCCGTCCGGGGTCGAATCAGCCAACTCGTTATTCACGCTTGCCAAGTCCTTCAAGCGCCTCCAGATCAGCCAAATCTTTGTGGCGTCCCACGGCTCTTTTGTTGGTCTTGAAATCGTCCAGCGAGATAAATCCCAGCTCAACGCCATCAAGCACAACAACCAAGCGACGCTGATAGCAATCGGCAAAATCAACCCCGTCAATACTGGTTAACAAATCAATGCGCGCCGGGGGATACCCCATCTGAATCACATTGTTGGTTGTCGTCAGGTCTGCTTTGCTGACGCCGAGGCCTCCGAAGCCGAATTGGTCCAATCCAGAAATCCAGATCGCCCGTGTACCTAGGGTGGCCGTACGCAGCTAACGCGTACCCTCCCACCACCAGGTATTCAACTTTGTTTGAGTTGAGTAACGCGGCAAACTCTTTGAAGTCGGGTGTCAACATTGGGCTGTCCTTGGCTGTGCTGAAGACGCAAGATTTCGACAGCATCGATTCGCGCCTGCACCGGCTGCGCAAGCCAAAAAGACAAATCGCCTTGCTCCTGCGCAGTGCGCAGCGATGTGAGCTTTATCGTGCGTTGCATGGCCTGCACCTGCAAATCAATATTTACACATCAATATTCGCAGCCCGCAGCGCGTTCTGCTCAATGAACTCCCGGCGCGGCTCCACCTCGTCGCCCATCAGCATGGTGAACACGCGGTCGGCTTCGATGGCGTCGTCAATCTGTACGCGCAGCAGGCGACGCACGGTCGGGTCCATCGTGGTTTCCCAGAGCTGGGCGGGGTTCATCTCGCCCAGGCCTTTGTAGCGCTGGCGGGCGGTGGCGTTTTCAGCCTGGCCGATCAGCCATGCCATGGCCTGGCGGAAGTCGCTAATCTTTTCTTCCTTCTGGCGCTCACCTTCGCCGCGCATGGCTTTGGCTCCCTCACTGATCAGACCCCTGAAGGTGGCGGCCGCATCGGCCAGCGTGGCGTAATCGGCGCCGTGCACAAAGTCTTGCGTGATGACGCTGCTCTTCACATTGCCGTGATGGCGACGGCTGATGCGCAGAATGGGTTTGTCGGTCCGCACGTCAAACTCGCCCGCCACCTCAGCTGGCGCGCCAGTGGTGTTCAGTTCGCGCA
>CALSAU010000304.1:0-3801 GCA_943372985.1 Polaromonas sp. YR568
GGCCAGGCCCACCAGAAGTCCCAGCGCAGGCCCCACCAGCTGGGTGGCCCGCCGGTAGGGGCTGGCGGCCATGGCATAAAAAGTCAGCGCGGTGAAGCCCAGTTGCGCCAACGCGGGCGTGGTCTCGTGCGACAGCTGGGCCAGGCCGAGACTGGCGATCAAGGCCAGCAAGCCGGCGTCGGCGATTGCCCGGGCATAGTCCACCGGACTGGCTTCTCCGCCAAAGGCAAAAGCCACCGGTTGCGCCTGCGGGCTTCGGGCCAGGTAATAGATCGCGTACCAGGTCGCCAGCAGCGTGAGAATCAGCAGGGCTACGAAGGGGATGCGGGCGGCAAAGGCAGGGTCAAGGACCGGCAGCACCTTGATCGCCGCGGCACCCAGCCAATAAGGCACCAGGGCATCAAAGCCGGTGACAACGCCCAGCAGCTGCGGTTGCAGCCAGTTGCCGCCCGGCTGCGCCAGCTCCTGCATCACACCGAAGGCGGCGATGTCCTCGTTTTTCCAGGGGCCACGACCCACGAAGCCCGGCAGCACATATGCCAGACAGAACAGCAGCAGTGCCAGTCGCGGCAGGCGACGCACGGCGGACTGGGCAATGATGGCGGGAGAGGGCTTGTTCAAGGCGGGTGGGGTGTCGGGTCGCCCGGCGCGCGTGGCCGAATGCGTTTGATTGGGTGTGATTGTCGCGTGTAGCCGCCAGCGGCCGGCACGGTCATTTTCCCGAAAAAAAAGCAGCCTGAATTTCAGGCTGCTTTCGGGGGCCAGTCGCCAACCTTGTGGCTGCGGCTGATCGGCTGTTCAGGTGCAGCTTACTTGGTGGCTTCGGCAGCAGCGTCTTTGGCAGGGGTCTTGCCGAAACGGTTGCGGAATTTCTCCACGCGGCCGCCCATGTTGTCCACGGATTTCTGCGTGCCAGTGTAGAAGGGGTGCGACTCGCTGGAGGTGTCCAGCTTGTACAGCGGCAGTTCGCGGCCATCTTCCATCTTCACCATTTCCTTGGTGTTGACGCAGGAACGGGTGACAAACTTGAAGTTGTTCGACAGGTCGAGGAAACAAACTTCGCGGTAATTGGGGTGAATGCCTTCTTTCATGGTCTTTCCTTGTTCGTTGCGGGAGCCACATGAAACCGTTTCAGGCACTTTCCGCTAAGCCCAGTATTATGGCACGAAATCAACCACTTAGCGCGGTTTTTGGCTTTGCCAAGAGGTGATTTGGTGGTTGAAATGACCCGTCGCCTTTGAAAGGCCTGCATTTAACCAAGTACGAGCCGCGGGACTGGCTCTGCCAGACCGCAGGCGGGCGGCCCCCTCGGGGGGGCAGCGACCCGCACGAAGTGGGAGAGCGTGGGGGCTAACCACCTCTCCGCATCATGTCAAAGAACTCGTGGTTGTTCTTGGTCGCCTTCATGTTCTTGAGCATCAGCTCCATGGACTCGATCTCGTCCATGTTGTACATGAACTGACGCAGAATCCGTGACTTCTGCAGGATTTCCGGCGCCAGCAGCAGCTCTTCCTTGCGGGTGCCGCTGCGGTTCAGGTGGATGGCCGGGAACACGCGTTTTTCGTACAGACGGCGGTCCAGGTGGATCTCGCAATTGCCGGTGCCTTTGAACTCTTCAAAGATCACCTCGTCCATGCGGCTGCCGGTGTCGACCAGCGCGGTGCCGATGATGGTCAGGCTGCCGCCTTCCTCGATCTTGCGCGCCGCGCCGAAAAAGCGCTTCGGGCGCTGCAGCGCGTTGGCGTCTACGCCGCCGGTCAACACCTTGCCCGAAGAGGGCAGCACGTTGTTGTAGGCGCGGGCCAGGCGGGTGATGGAGTCCAGCAGGATCACCACGTCCTTGCCCAGTTCGACCAGGCGCTTGGCGCGCTCGATCACCATTTCGGCCACATGCACGTGGCGGGCGGCTGGCTCGTCAAAGGTGGATGAAATCACTTCGCCGCGCACGCTGCGCTGCATCTCGGTCACCTCTTCAGGGCGCTCGTCAACCAGCAGAACCATCATCACCACTTCGGGGTAGTTGGCCGTGATGGCGTGGGCGATGTTCTGCATCATCACCGTCTTGCCGGATTTCGGCGGGGCCACCAGCAGGGCGCGCTGGCCTTTGCCGATGGGAGCGACGATGTCGATGATCCGGCTGGTGAGGTTTTCCTCGCCCTTGATATCGCGCTCGAGCTTGAACTGCTCGCGCGGGAACAGCGGCGTCAGGGTCTCGAACATCACCTTGTGCTTGTTCGCCTCAGGCAGGCCGTCGTTGACCTTGTCGAGCTTGTTCAGCGCAAAGTAGCGCTCGCCGTCCTTGGGCGTGCGCACCTCGCCTTCAATCATGTCGCCGGTGTGCAGGTTGAAGCGGCGGATCTGGCTGGGGCTGATGTAGATATCGTCGGTGCTGGCGGTGTAGCTGGAGTCCGGCGCGCGCAGGAATCCGAACCCGTCTGGCAGCACTTCCAGCACACCGTCGGCCACGATGGTTTCACCCGTCTTGGCGCGCTTCTTGATGATGGCGAACATCAGCTCCTGCTTGCGCATCCGGCCGACGTTTTCAATCTCAAGCGCTTCGGCCTGCTTGAGGACTTCAGACACGTGCAGTGCCTTGAGTTCGTTGAGGTGCATGGAATTACTCCTTGCGGAGTTCAGTGATGGAAACGGGGGAGGTTTGAACGGAAGCTGCTTCAGACTGAAGGCTTACAAACCGGTTACTCGAACCCGCCGAATGCTGTGGCGGGTGAATGGTTGGCATTATGACAGGAAAAACAGGGTCTCAAGCGCCTGTGAATGGGGCCTGCAGCCCCGGTGCGGCGGGCGAACAACGCCAGGCAAGCGCGCGAAGGCTAGAGAAGAGGCAATCGGCTGAAGGATGGATCAAAGGGAGTAGCCAGCCCGACGCATCAGATATGACGGCGGGCTGGCTGGGGGCCAGGTTCAGGCCAGTTGCTGGTCGATGAAGGCGGTCAGCTGGGCTTTGCTCATGGCGCCCACTTTGGTGGCAGCGAGCTGGCCGTCCTTGAACAGCATCAGGGTGGGAATGCCGCGAATGCCGAACTTGGCCGGGATGTCGCGGTTCTCGTCCACGTTCATCTTGGCGATCTGCAGCTTGCCGTCGTAGCCGGTGGCGACTTCATCGAGGATGGGGGCAATCATCTTGCAGGGACCGCACCATTCAGCCCAGTAGTCCACCAGCACCGGCTTGGAAGATTTCAGCACGTCGGCCTCGAAAGTGGCGTCTGTGGTGTGTTTGATCAGGTCGCTGGCCATGGTGGCTCCTTCGTTATGGGGTTGTTACTATTGGACTGTTCGGTCCTGACTGGAGTTGCCGTCATTGTGGCAGAAAGCAAGTGGTGACGTCGGTGTGGCAGTGGCTATCAGCCCGATAGGTGCAGCCTGTGCAGCTGCTCACAAGGCGGACCCGCTAGGACCCGCCGGGCATTCCGGTGTTGTTACAGGACCTTCCCGATTTGTCGATGGAATCATCTGCCACTCAACCGACGCTTCGCGTCAGCAGCCAAGGCCCGGCCGCCTTGCCGCCAGCGCCGTGCTGGCAGGGCGCCATGGCGCAACTGGCCAGCGCATTGCAGGGCAGGGGCGTTCACCCTTCGCAGGCCGTCGTGCTGCTGCCCTATGCGCAACTCATTCAGCAGGCGCGCCAGGCCTGGGCAGCGCACGTCGGCGAAACCTCCTTCCTGCCGCGCTTTGAAAGCACCCTGAACTGGGCCGACAGCCTGGGCGGATCGCTTGGCGTGTTCGTGCCGGCACCCGACGATCTGCGTCTGGACCTGGCGCTGGATGTTCTGACTGCCGCCT
>CALSAU010000305.1:0-3796 GCA_943372985.1 Polaromonas sp. YR568
GACTACGGATCGGGCGATGTCGAAGCCTCTGTGGCTGCTGCCATTGCCCGGGTACGCGTGCCCGAAAGACGGATTTTTGAGCGCCTGCGCTTCGACGGCCTGCCACTGGAGGTGCGCGGCGTGCCGATGCCGGACGGTGGATTCGTCAACACCTATGTCGATATTTCCGAGCGCCGCAAGACCGACCGGCTCAAGAGCGAGTTCATCTCGACCGTGTCGCACGAGCTGCGCACGCCGCTGGCAGCCATTTATGGCTCGCTCAAGCTGCTGGCGGGCGGTGTGGCTGGCACGCTGCCCGCACCGGCGCAGAACCTGTTGGGGGTGTCCATCCGCAACAGCGAGCGGCTGGTCAAGCTGATCAACGATATCCTGGACCTTGAAAAACTGCAGGCCGGCTCGATGAAGCTCGACCGCTCCGACCTGCCGCTGCGGCCGGTGTTGGAGCACGCGATGGAGTCGACCCGGCCTTATGGCGAGCCGTATCAGGTGAGCTTCGAGATGGTGCCGTGGGACGGCGAGGCGGTGGTCAACATGGACCCCGACCGCATCACGCAGGTGGTGGTCAATCTGCTGTCGAATGCGGCCAAGTTCTCGAAGCCGGGCGGTGTGGTGCGGATTGAGGTTAGTCGCAGAGACAGCCATGTGCGCGTGTCGGTGATCGACCAGGGCGAGGGCATTCCGGATGAATTCCGCGAGCGCATCTTTTCGCGTTTCTCGCAGGCCGATGGCTCTGACACCCGGCAAAAAGGCGGTACTGGACTGGGCCTGAGCATCTGCAAGAGCCTGGTCGAGCAGCACGGCGGCCGCATCGACTACCAAAGCGAAGTGGGCAAGGGTACCGAGTTCTACTTCGAACTGCCGCTGGTCCTCTAGGCAATCGCCACGACAGGTTTCACCGCAGGAGCTGGTATGTCCGACAACGAAATCATTGAACTCACAGCGACACAAATTTCCGCAGCGGTCAGGGCCAAACGCCTGCGTGCTGTTGATGTCATGCGGGCTTTCGTCGCACGCACCGAGCGGCTGGAGCCATTGCTCAACACCTATGCGCACTTCATGCCAGAGCAGGCCATGGCCGACGCGCAGGCGGTGGATGCCTGCATCGCGCGCGGAGACGACCCGGGGCCTCTGGCGGGTGTGCCTGTGAGTGTGAAAGACCTGATCGCCGTGGGCGGCGTGCCGCAGGCTTTTGGCTCGCGCCTGTTTGCCAGCAACATCGCTGGTCACGATGCGCCCAGTGTGGCGCGGCTGCGCGCGGCTGGCGCCTGCATCACCGGCAAGACCACCACCAGCGAGCTGGGCTCCAAAGGCGTTGGTGATTCGCCGCTCACCGGCATCACGCGCAACCCGTGGAACACCGGCTTCACACCGGGCGGCTCCAGCGCCGGTGCGGCGGCTGGCGTGGCGGCTGGCCTGGTGCCGGTGGCATTGGGTACCGATGGCGGCGGCTCCATCCGCATCCCCGCAGCGTTTTGCGGCCTCACAGGTTTCAAGGCGCAGTACGGCCGCGTGCCGGTGTGGCCAGCGTCGGCCACGCCCGGCCTGGCCCACGTGGCGCCGCTGGCGCGCAATGTGGCCGATGCGGCACTGCTGCTGTCGTTGATGGCCGGCCCCGATGAACGCGATGCCACGTCGGCTCAGGGCGAGGCGTCTGACTTCCTGTCGACGCTGTCTCAGGCCTTCACACCGCTGCGCGTGGGTTGGTGCCCGGATTTCGGCGAAGGCGGTGCCGAGCCCGACGTATTGGCGGCGTGCGAGGCAGCCGTCGAGCGCCTGCGCGGCGCCGGCTGTACGGTGGTGATGGTGCCACCGTGGCTGAAGACCGGTGCACGCTCACCGTGGGAGACCGAGTTTTACGCAGGCATCGCCCAGCGCATTGCCAGCCTGCCGGATGCCTTGGCGCAGATTGATCCCGCACTTCGCCGGCAGGTGGAGGGCCTTCAGTGGCCGGTGGATGCCGCGCTGCTGGCCCGGCAGCGCGCAGCCATCCGCGCTGAACTGGACGCCGTGTTTTCAGAGGTCGATGTGCTGCTCAGCCCGACGCTGCCGGTCGCAGGTATTCCGGCGGGGCAGGACGCGCCAGAGGCCTGGGCTGACCGTGGGCCGGTCGCATGGTCGCATTTCACCTATGTGTTCAACCTCACGGGCAACCCGGCGGCCTCGGTGCCGGTGGGCTGTAATTCGCAGGGCTTGCCCATCGGTTTGCAGGTGGTGGGTCGGCCAGGTGATGAGTGCGGTTTGCTGCGTGTACTGAAGAAACTGGAAGACGACGGTCCGGTTTTTTCGATGGCAGCCCTCCACAGCCTCTAGCGTGCCGAAGCACCGCCCAAGGTCCAGCGCGCCATCGCCAGCGACAGCAGCGCACACACCGCAATGCCCGCCACCATGGGCCGGGCGGTGCCATCGACAAACAGGCCCACCAGTGCCATCGCCACTGCGCCAGTGACGAACTGCAGCGTGCCCATCAGGGCTGACGCAGTGCCGGCAATGCTGCCGTGTTCTTCGAGTGCCAGCACGGCGGTGGTCGGCACCACCAGACCGAGAAAGCCATAGCCCACCAGCAGCAGGGCGATCATCACGTCCAGACGCTCCACCCCCAACAGGTTGAGCGCCAGCAGCAGCGTCATCACGGCGGCATAGCCGGTCACAGCCACCCGCACCACCGCCACCAAACCAAAGCGCGCCGACAGCTTGCCGGTGAACTGCGAGGCGCCGATGAAAGACGCCGCATTGACGGCAAACGCGATGCTGTAAGCGCGCGGGCTGAGGCCATAGTGGTCAATCAGCACAAAAGACGAGTTCGCGAGATAGGCAAAAAAGCTGGCAATGCCGAACGAGCCGATGAACACCAGACCGAGAAAGTGTCCGTCCTTCAGCAGCACGCCGTAGGCACTGAGCGCGCTGCCGACGCTGCTGTTCACCCGTTCTTCGGGTGGCCGCGTTTCGGGCAGGAAGAGGGCAAGTAGCGCCAGTCCGAGCACGGCCGCGACCGTCACCGCCCAGAACACGCTGCGCCAGCCCAGCGACTCGATCAGGAAGCTGCCCACCAGTGGCGCGAGGATGGGCGAGACACTGAAGACCAGCATCAGCAGCGACATCAGCCGCGCAGCGTCGTGGCCCGTGTGCAGGTCGCGCACGATGGCGCGTGGCACCACCATGCCCGCGCACGCGCCCAGGCCCTGCACAAAACGCAGCACCACCAGCGTCTGGATGTCGGGCGCCAGCGCGCAGCCGATGCTGCCCACCGCGAACAGCAGCAGGCCGAAATACAGCGGTGGCTTGCGGCCCACCATGTCGGAGACCGGGCCGTAGATGAGCTGTCCCACACCCAGCGAGATGAAAAACGCCATCAGGCTGGCCTGCACCGCGCCCATGGAGGCATTCAGGCTCTGGCCGATGGACGGCAGGGCCGGCAGGTACATGTCAATCGCGAAGGGACCGATGGCCGACAGCAGGCCCAGCATCAGGGCCATGCGCAGGAATGGGCTGTTCATGAAGCAATTGTCGCGGCACGCGCGACACAGCTTTGCTAGAGGTAGCTCAGTAATGCGGCGGCAGATCGTCGCCAGGGCGGCTGAAACGCGTCGGGCCGCCTTCCGCAGATTGCTGGTCGAGTTGCTGGCGCAGTTGCGTGACCTCGCGCACCAGCAGGTCAATCTGTTGCTGCTGGCGCACCACGACCTGGTTCAGCTCGTCGAGCAGGTCTTCCTGAAAGCTGGCCTTGATCTCCAGTGCGGTCAGGCGTGCGTCGGTCAGGTTGTCATGCGAAGGTGTGTCTGGCAAATCTGGCATGCCG
>CALSAU010000306.1:0-3794 GCA_943372985.1 Polaromonas sp. YR568
CTGTCCGACGGCTTTTCAATGTCGCCCTCGATAGCCATCAGGCCTTCCTTGCGTGCCTTGGTCAGCACGTCGTACAGCAGCGCCATGAGTTCCATATAGCGTGCCTTGCTGTACTTGGAGCCCTTGAGCAGCTGGGGGATGAACTTGAGTGTGGCCTTGATGGTCTTGGCGCTGTTGCCCACCAGGAAAGCGCCCAAAGCGGCGCCGCAGATCGTGAACAGCTCGTGGGGAGCGGCGTGGATGATCACGCCAAAGCTGCCGCCGGCCATCGCATAGCCGCCCAGCACGCAGCCCAGGACAACGAGGTAACCGGCGATGACAAACATGGGTGCAACTTCCTGCTCGCGTGGTCCGGCGGGCTTGCCAGCTTCCACACACGATGTTTCGGCAGCGCAATGCGGGACTTGAGCTGAACCCAGCCTTTTGCATAGTGGTCCTTGGCGGAGCGCCTTGTTAGCGTGATGGCATTCACCATTTGCAGGAGCTGCCATGACGCCATTGACCGTCCAGACCCGATTTCGACGCCACAGTGATCCCGGCGTGCGGGTCCGGCCGACTGGGCCTGAGCCCCAAACGCCGCAATCCTCGCGGGTTGCGGGCGTGCGGCTGTCAGTCTCCGAACCTTCAAGCCCTGTAGCACAGAGGCCTTCAAGCCCCAGACTGGATCACAAGGGCATGGGCGGCGGGACTGCGGGTTTTCAGGATCACTATGAGCCGTACCTGATAGAAGAATTCCCGAGCATGGAACATAGCCCGCTGCTGCTGGACCGCGCCTGCACGGATGTCAAGGGCGTGGTTCTGGTGAAGCAAAGCGAGGGTGCAGCGTCGGCAACCCTGAAGCTTGTCACCAGGAATGTGAAGCAGTGCACGGTACTGTTGATCAGGAATGAGGCTACGGGAAAAGTATGGATGGGGCACTACGACTCCGGCGCGCGCGGCCATTGGTCTTCAAGCGCCGACGGCGATCGGCCCGCCAGCCCGGCCACCCCCCGGCGTGGGCTCCTGGGCCGTGACCGGTTCGGCTATGAAGCTTTCATGAATGAAGAGGGCGCCAAGAAGGTGTTGCTGGTGGACAGCGAGCAGGGCTACGACCGGCGCGAAGTCATCCAGAAGATCGTGGCGCGCGGCGCTGTGGAGGTGTTGCCCCTGACCCTGGAGCTGGGTGCTGACCCGCAAGACGCGGAATGGCACATGGCCTACGATCCGAAAACGGACAAGATGGCCATTCACCTGGAGGAAACTCTGCAATCGTCCGTGTTGCATTTTTCCGGCCTGTTGACGGATGGGCAGCCGGCCAGGCGGCCCGACGGAAAGCAAAGCGGGCAGACCGTGGACATTGTTGACGGCCTGCAGGTCTACAAGGACCGGTGCGCCAAGGCGGACCTGGACAGCGACACCCGTGCGATCGTCAACGCCTGCCTGAACTTTGTAGAGGTACGCAATATCGACCCCGACCTGGCGGTGGATGCACTGGAAAACCTGCTGAAGCTGCCAGGTGTTCCCATGGATCTGCTGGGCCCAACGATTCATCCTCTGGACAGGAACAGCCCGGTGGTACAGATTCTTACGGGCCTGGTCAACAGATGCCTGAGCCCTCAGGTTTAAAGCATGCCGTCCGATAAACAGTCAACCATGCAACCTGTAGTCACGAACTTTGCCAATGTGGGCGCCACCACCCCGGCGCACGCAATGGCGCGCGCGCTGACCCTCAAGGGTGATTTCGCAGCGCTGGAACGCGGCAGCCCGGTACGGGTGAATGGACAGGACGCCTGGTTTGATGGCTTCACGCACAGCCCGATGGCCCATGGCGCGATCTGGGTCTATTCGCAGCGGCCCTTGCCTGATGGCTCGCCCGGTGTGCTGGATGGCAGCCAGGACTTCCCCGCCTGGCATCAGGTGGACTTCACGCGCGCCAGGGTGGAGTTGCCGCTGTAGCGGCAGGGCCTCAGTGAATGGCACCTTCGCGCTGGTGTCTCAATGAATCGCGCCGTCGCGCTGGCTTTTGCCGGCGCGTGCCGGTGGTGCGCACAGGCCGCAGACAAACGCCTTGAAGCCCTTGCCATATTCATGCGTGCGTGTGACGAAATGGCCGCTGCAGTGGGTGCAGCCGGTCAGGCACAGCATATTGCTGTCCACAAACTTCACCAGACGCCACGCGCGGGTAATGGACAGCGCGGGCTCCACGCCCATGGCGTGGACATCAGCGTTGTACAGTCGCCAGGCGGTGGTGATCAGGTCGATCTGCTCGATCTCGCAGGCCTTGTCCAGGTTGTTGTAGATGTTCAGGAACAGCGACGCATGGATGTTGGGCTGCCATGACACGAACCAGTCGGTGGAGTAGGGCAGCTGCCCCTTGGACGGCGACTGGCCCGTCACTTCACGGTACAGGCGCAGCAGGCGCTCGTGCGACAGCTTGGTTTCGGCTTCCAGCACTGCCATGCGGGCGCCCAGGCCGATCAGCCGCACGGCGCGCTCCACATCCTGGCTTTCGTTCAAAAGACTCTTGCTTGCCATGTCTGTGCTCCTTGGGGGGTGGATCAGCTGGCCATGGCGTGGTGGCCGGCCATGAGCACGCTGGCGTGCAGGCGCCCGGCGGTGTGCGCCACGCCCTGGCCGGGTTCGTGGGTGTCGGTCAGAAGGCCCCAGATCAGTTCGTCGTCAAAGCGCATGGCGCACATCAGCTGGTTGCGCGATGCAATGCGCACCAGTTGCTGGGGCGACAGCTGGGCCACCATGTCAGCCACCGGCTCGGTCATGCCCAGGCGAAACAGGGCTTGCGGCTTGTCGCTGCGGATCATGGCCTGCGCGAGGATGAGGTAGGACAGGTTGATGTCGCGGATTTCGTTCAGAAGCGTGGTGTTGTCCATGGGGTTCCTCTTTGTTTCAATGTGTTTGGCGATGTGTTGAATTGTGTGAGGTGCAACAGCAAACTGAATGAGCCAATTCCCCAAGCCCCCCCGGGTCGAATGCCTAGAGCGCCTTAGGGCAAATGCCTAATGGCATCTCTTGACACCCAAAAGCGCGCTAAAGCCCGTGCATGCCCCGCCGATAACTGATTCACGGGGCACGCCCCGAGGGCCGCGAGAGATTCGCGGTGATTAACGAGGGTTCCGTTGTGGACCCGTTCCTAAGCTCTTAAAGGATTCCGCAATGCCTTCCGTCATCAACACCAACGTCGCCTCCCTGAACACCCAACGCAACCTGGGCGCTTCGCAGGCTTCCCTCAACACCTCCATCCAGCGCCTGTCCACCGGCCTGCGCATCAACAGCGCCAAGGACGATGCCGCCGGCATGGCCATCTCCGAGCGCATGGCATCGCAAGTGCGCGGCCTGAACACCGCCGCACGCAACGCCAACGACGGCGTGTCGCTGGCGCAAACCGCCGAAGGCTCGCTCGGCAAGATCGGCGACATGGTCCAGCGCATGCGTGAGCTGGCTGTGCAGTCGTCCAATGCCACCAACAGCAACACCGACCGCGCCGCGCTGCAAACCGAAGTGGCCCAGCTCAAGTAAGAAATCGACCGCGTGGCCCAGTCCACCAACTTCAACGGCACCAAGCTGCTGGACGGCAGCTTCACCGCCGCCAAGTTCCAGGTCGGTGCCAACGCCGGTGAATCAATCACCGTGTCGGGCATCACCAATGCACAGCTGGCCGGCATGGGCGTGGTCAACCGCGCCGCCACGCAAAGCTCCACCGCGATCACCGACCTGACGGCCACCGCCCTGGGCGACCTGACGATCAACGGCACCGACATCGGCGTGCTGGCTGCGGCCGGTACCACACAGGAGCGCCA
>CALSAU010000307.1:0-3775 GCA_943372985.1 Polaromonas sp. YR568
AAGGCCTGCACCTTGCCCGGCACCAGCTTGGGCGAGGGAAACACCGCATGGATCTCCTGCTCAGGCAGGCTGTGGTCGGCCAGCACTTCCAGCACCTGCCCCGACGCCAGCGAATCGGCGGCCACATAACGCGGCATGGCGGCGATGCCCAGGCCGTTGCGCGCCGCCGCCAGCACCGCCGACAGGTTGTTGGAGCGCAGGCGGCCCGCCACCGGCACCGTCACCGCCTCGCCTTTGGGTGAGATCAGGCGCCAGACGTCGTCGCCCAGCACGCTGCTGTAGATCAGCGCCACGTGGCTGCTCAGGTCGCGGGCTTTCTTCGGCGTGCCGCATTTCTTCAGGTAACGCGGCGCCGCCACCATGACCCAGGGGTTGGCGCCCAGGTAACGCGCACCCAAGCTGGAGTCGGCGAGTTTTCCCATGCGCACCGCAAGGTCCAGTCCCTGCGACACCAGGTCGGTGTAGCGGTCCTCAAAGCTCAGGTCCAGCTGCACCTGCGGGTGCCGTTTCATGAAGTCCAGCGCCAGCGGCACGATCACGCGCCGGCCGAAGGCCACCGAGGTGCCTATGCGCAGCATGCCCTGGGCCTGGCTCTGGCGCAGGCGCACGATGTTGTCGGCCTCCTCGGTTTCGCGCACGATGATCTTGCACTTCTCGTAATACAGCGCGCCGGATTCCGTCAGGCTCACGCCGCGTGTGTTGCGGTTGAGCAGGCGCACCTTCAGGCGCTCCTCGGTCGCCGCGATCTGCTTGGAGACCGTGGGCTGCGTGGTCGCAAATTCGCGCGCCGCTTTCGAGAAGCTGCCGGTCTCCACCACGCGCACAAACATGTGCATGACCTGAAGTCTGTCCATGCCCGATCATAGTCACTTATTCCGCCACGGAATAGCTTTTATGGTCTGCGACCTCCTTCTGCATCGGCGGGCTGCTGCCTACAGTCGAACCTCCAACAAGGAGACAAGACATGCACCCCCACGCTCACATCCGTTCGCTGCCCCCCGAGGGGGCGCATGCCTCCTTTGAGGCGGCTCTGCAGGAGGCATCATGGCAAAAATGACAGCCGCCCAAGCCGCCGTCTGGGTGATGGAAAAAGAAGGCGTGACGCAGGCCTTCGGCATCCCCGGCGCGGCGATCAATCCGCTGTATTCCGCGCTGCGCAAGCAGGGCACGATCAGCCACATCCTGGCACGCCACGTCGAAGGCGCTTCCCACATGGCCGAGGGTTACACCCGCGCCGCCGCCGGCAACATCGGCGTGTGTATAGGCACCTCGGGCCCGGCCGGCACCGACATGATCACCGGCCTGTATTCAGCCCAGGCCGACTCGATTCCCATTTTGTGCATCACCGGCCAGGCGCCGCGCGCGCGACTGCACAAGGAAGACTTCCAGGCGGTGGACATCGAGTCGATTTCCAAACCCGTGACCAAGTGGTCGGTCACCGTGCGTGAACCGGCGCTGGTACCGCGCGTGTTCCAGCAGGCCTTTCATGTGATGCGATCGGGCCGTCCGGGCCCGGTGCTGATCGACCTGCCTTTTGACGTGCAGATGGGCGAGATCGAGTTCGACATCGACACCTATTCACCGCTGCCCGTGTACAAGCCTGCTGCCACACGCGCGCAAATCGAAAAAGCCCTGACCATGCTCAACGAGGCGGACAAGCCGCTGATCGTGGCCGGCGGCGGCATCATCAATGCCGACGCGTCGGAGCTGCTGGTCCAGTTCGCCGAGCTCACCGGCATCCCGGTGATTCCCACATTGATGGGCTGGGGCACGATTCCAGACGATCATCCGCTGATGGCCGGCATGTGCGGCCTGCAGACCAGCCACCGCTATGGCAATGCCACCATGCTGGCCTCGGACTTTGTCATCGGCATCGGCAACCGCTGGGCCAATCGGCATACCGGCTCGGTCGAGGTCTACACCAAGGGCCGCAAGTTTGTGCACGTGGACATCGAACCAACCCAGATCGGCCGCGTGTTTTCGCCCGACTTCGGCATTGTGTCCGACGCGAAAGCCGCGCTCGAGCTGTTTGTCGAGGTCGCCACCGAATGGGCGGCCGAGGGCAAGCTGAAGGACCGCGGCGAGTGGGCCTCGGCCTGCCGCTACCGCAAGGGCACCATGCTGCGCAAGACCAATTACGACAGCGTGCCCATGAAGCCGCAGCGTGTCTACCAGTGCATGGTGCGCGCCTTCGGCGAAGACGTCTGCTACATCAGCACCATCGGCCTGTCGCAAATCGCCGGCGCACAGTTCCTGCATGTCTACAAGCCGCGCCACTGGATCAACTGCGGCCAGGCCGGCCCGCTGGGCTGGACCGTGCCGGCCGCACTCGGCGTGCGCGCGGCCGACCCGACGCGCAAGATCGTGGCGCTGTCGGGCGACTATGACTTCCAGTTCATGATCGAGGAGCTGGCGGTGGGCGCGCAGTTCAAGCTGCCCTACATCCACATGGTGGTCAACAACTCCTACCTCGGGCTGATCCGCCAGGCGCAGCGCGGCTTCGAGATGGACTACTGCGTGCAACTCGGCTTCGACAACATCAACACCGGCCAGGACGAGCCAGTCCGGGCCTACGGCGTGGACCACGTCAAGGTGGTCGAGGGCCTGGGCTGCAAGGCCATCCGGGTGCACCGCCAGGAAGAGCTGGCGCCGGCGATCCAGCAGGCCGAAGCCTGGATGAAGGAGTTCCAGGTGCCGGTGGTGATTGAGGTGATTCTCGAACGCGTGACCAACATCGCGATGGGCACCGAGATCGACAACATCGTCGAGTTCGAGGACCTGGCCGCGACCCGCGACGATGCGCCCACCGCCGTGGCTGCAATGCTCGACTAGGACGAGACGATCCATGCCTAAATTCGCCGCCAATCTCAGCATGCTTTTTACCGAGCTGCCTTTCATGGACCGTTTTGCCGCCGCCCGCGCGGCCGGCTTCGATGCCGTGGAGTATTTGTTTCCCTATGACTACAGCCCAGAGGAGCTCGTCGCCGCCCTGAAAAAAAACAGCCTCCAGCAGGTGCTGCACAACCTGCCGGCCGGCGACTGGGCAGCCGGCGAACGCGGCATCGCCTGCCACGCCGGCCGCACCGCGGAGTTTCGCGAGGGCGTCAACCGCGCCATCGACTACGCCAGCGCACTCGGCTGCCCGCAGCTCAACTGCCTGGCCGGCAAGTTGCCCGAAGGTGCGAGCAGCGCGCAGGCCCATGCCACGCTGGTGGCCAATCTGCGCTTTGCGGCCTCGGCCCTGAAGGCCGCAGGCATCCGGCTGCTGATCGAACCGATCAACACCTTCGACATCCCGGGCTTCTTTTTGTCACGAACCGATCAGGCCCTGGCCATCCTCGACGAAGTGGCCTCGCCCAACCTGTTTGTGCAGTACGACATTTACCATGCGCAGCGCATGGAGGGCGAACTGGCCGGCACACTCAGCAAACACATGGCGCGCATCGGCCATATCCAGCTGGCCGACAACCCGGGCCGCAACGAACCGGGCACCGGCGAGATCAACTACCCCTGGCTGTTCAGCCACATCGATGGCGCCGGCTACACCGGCTGGATCGGTTGTGAATACAAACCCAAAACCACCACGGCCGATGGCCTGGGCTGGCTGGCAGGAGCACGCACATGACCAAATCAGGATTGAAACTGGGCTTCATCGGTCTCGGCATCATGGGCGCGCCCATGGCCCTGCACCTGCTCGAGGCCGGCCACATGCTGTTCGTCAACACCCTCGGCAAGGCGCCGCAGGCGCTGGCCGACAAGGGGGCCACCCTCTGCA
>CALSAU010000308.1:0-3771 GCA_943372985.1 Polaromonas sp. YR568
CACTCTCAAAACTGGCCTTCAGCGCCGCTCCGTCCTGCAATCTGCCGCCGCGCTCAGTCTGCTCGGTCTGGCCGGCTGCGCCAGCACCCGCGTGCCTGCCAAAGCGCAGGTGGTGGTGATCGGCGGCGGCTACGGCGGTGCCACTGCGGCCAAGTATGTGCGCATGCTGTCCAACTACCGCATGGACGTGGTGCTCATCGAGCCGCAAGAGGCCTTTGTCTCCTGCCCGATTTCCAACCTGGTGCTCAGCGGCGTCAAGCAGGTTGGCGATCTCACCACCTCGTATGCGGGCCTCTCGAAGAACCACGGCGTGACCGTGGTCAAGGATTACGCCAGCGCCATCGATACCGCCAAGAAAACCGTCACCCTCGGCCGCGGCGGCACCATCGCTTATGACAAGCTGGTGGTGAGCCCTGGCGTGGAATTGATGCTGGGCAGCATCGAGGGACTGAAAGAGGCCAACGCATCGGGCCAGATCCTGCAGGCCTGGAAGGCCGGGCCGGAAACCGTGGCCCTGCGCCGTCAGCTCGAAGCCATGCCCGACGGCGGCGTGTACGCCATCACGATTCCTGAGGCGCCTTACCGCTGCCCACCTGGCCCTTACGAGCGGGCTTCGGTGATTGCCGGTTACTTCAAGGCGAACAAGCCCCGCAGCAAGGTGCTGATTCTTGACGCCAACCCCGACGTGACGTCCAAGGGCCCTCTGTTCAAGAAGGTGTGGGCCGAGCAGTACAAAGGCATCATCGAGTACCGCGGTGACCACAAGGTCATGGCAGTCGATGCGAAGGCCGGAACCATCAAGTTTGATGTGCAGGACAACGTGAAGGCCAATGTGCTCAACGTGCTGCCTGCCATGCGCGCCGGAACCATTGCCGTGCAAACAGGGCTGAACAACCAGGCCAACAACCGCTGGTGCGGCGTCAATTACCTGACCTTTGAGTCGACAGTCGCCAAGGACGTGCATGTGCTGGGCGATTCGATTCAGGCCGCGCCGGCCATGCCCAAGAGCGGCCACATGGCCAACAACCAGGGCAAGGTGGCGGCAGCTGCCATCGTCGCGCAGCTGTCGGGCTGGGATGTGAACCCGGCGCCCATGCTGGCCAACACCTGCTACAGCTTCATTGATCCGAAGAACGTCATTCACGTCGCCAGCGTGCATGAGTATGTGGCCGCTGAAAGAACCTTCAAGACTGTCGCCGGTTCGGGCGGTGTGAGCGCGGCTCCGAGTGAGTTGGAGGGCGTGTACGCACTCAACTGGGCCAGCAATATCTGGGCGGATACCCTGGTCTAGCCTCCACGGCTGGATTGAACCCCACGGGCGACCGTGGCGGCTGGTCTAATACGGGGGCTGCCTTTCGGGGCAGCCCTATCCATGTCAGACCACTCTTCCCCAATTCCCCTCTGGCGCCAGCTTCAAGGCGCTGCCTCCTTGCTGCTGGCCGTGCGTGCCGGTCGGTCCATGACGGCTGCGCTGGAGACGGTTGACGCTTCGCTTCGCCCTGGCGTTCAGGCGCTGGGTTTTCACACATTGCGTTGGCTGGGACGGGCCGAGGCGGTGCGGCAGCAACTGGCCAAGCGCCCGCCGCCCGAAGAAGCCGATGCCTTGTTGTGTGTCGCACTGGGTTTGCTGGTGCACACGGCGGGTGACCAGGAGACACCGCTCTACACCGACTTCACGCTGGTCGATCAGGCGGTGGAGGCTGCCAAGCGCAGCGAGGCGACGCGGCATCAGGCGAGCTTCATCAATGGCTGCTTGCGAGCTTTTCTGCGCGACAGGGATGCCGTGATGGCGCGCGCGCACAAGCACCCGCAGGCGGTCTGGAACCATCCGCAGTGGTGGATTGACCGCCTGCGCAAGGACCACCCGGACCAATGGCAGGACATCCTGCGTGCCAACAATGCCCAGGCGCCATTGATCCTGCGGGTGAATACGCGCAAGACCACGCAGGCGGCCTACCTGCAAGCGCTGGCAGGGCAGGGCATTGAGGCCACCGCCACCGGGCCGTACGGCGTGGTGCTGCCGGTCGCGCATGCGGTCACCTCGTTGCCCGGATTCGCTGAGGGGCATTTTTCCGTGCAGGACGCCGCCGCACAGCAAGCTGCGCCCTTGTTGCTTCATGGCTTGAAGGCACCCGCAGGTCGCCCCTTGAGGATTCTCGACGCCTGCGCCGCCCCCGGCGGCAAAACCGCACACCTGCTGGAGCTGGCCGATGCCGACGTGACTGCGTTGGACATCGACGGCCGCCGTTGTGAGCGGATTCGGCAGAACCTTGCCCGTCTGGGCCTGCAGGCCCGCATTACGGTCGCTGACGCCGCCCAGCCCGATGACTGGTGGGATGGCGAGCTGTACGACGGCATTTTGCTGGATGCGCCCTGCACCGCGTCGGGCATCGTGCGCCGCCATCCGGATGTGCGCTGGCTGCGTCGCCCCACAGATATTGCGCAGCTCGCGGCCATTCAGGCCCGGCTGCTGGCCACGCTGTGGCCGCTGGTCCGGCCGGGCGGGCGTTTGCTCTACTGCACCTGCTCTGTTTTCCGCGCAGAAGGCGACCAGCAGACGCAAACGTTTGTTGCGCACCACACCGATGCCGTATTCATGCCATCGCCCGGGCATTTGCTGCCCCAAAGTGGCGTGGATGCGACGGTATTCCCGGACAATTTGAGTCGTGATCACGACGGTTTCTATTACGCGCTGCTTGAAAAACAAGGTTCCTGAAGGCGTCCGGCGCGCTTCGTCGGCATGGACACGGCTTTTTCGTGGTGTGGTGATGGGTGCGGTGCTGGCCTGGGGCGCTGGTGGCGCCCTCGCCACCGAGATCTCGCAGCTGCGGGTAGAGCGGGGTGACGACGGGGTTTACCTGTCGGCGCAGGCCCGGTTTGAGCTGCCGCCAGTGGTCGAAGATGCCCTGCTCCGGGGAATTCCGCTGTTTTTTGTGGTCGAGGCCGACATTTACCGCGACCGCTGGTACTGGACGGACCCGCGCGTGGCGAGCGCTGCCCGTACGCTGCGGCTGGCCTACCAGCCACTGACCCGGCGCTGGCGCCTGAACATCGCGGCGGGTGTCATCAGCAATTCGGCCGGCCTGCGCGCCACGCTGAACCAGAACTACGAATCGCTGTCTGAAGCACTGGCTGCCATCCAGCGGATTGCGCGCTGGCGGATTGCCGAGCCGGCCGAGGTGAACCCGAACGCGACCCACCGGCTGGAGTTCAGTTTCCGGCTCGATTTGTCGCAGCTTCCGCGCCCCTTCCAGATTGGCGTGGCCGGCCAGCGTGACTGGAACATCTCGGCGCAGGTCAAGGAGCGCTTGAAGCTCGAACCGCTGTCGCCGCCCACCAATCTGGGCACCGAGGTTTCCCAGTGAGTCTGCCGGCCCAACTGGCCAGTCTCAAGAGCAGCCGCGCGTTCCGCTGGACGGTGGGCGTGGGCGTGGCCACCATGGTCGCGCTCGGGCTGGTGCTGCTGTTCCTGCTGACCCAGGCCACCGGCAACCGCGAGCTGTACGAGCGCAATTACGCACTGCTGCTGGGGCTCAACGTTGCCGTGGCGGGTTTGCTGCTGCTGGTCATCGGCTGGATCGTCGTTCGCCTTGGGCTGCGGCTGCGGCGCGGCCGTTTTGGCAGCCGCCTGCTGGTCAAGCTGGCGGCAATTTTTGCGCTCGTCGGCCTGATGCCAGGCTTGATGATTTATGTCGTGTCTTACCAGTTTGTGTCGCGCTCCATCGAGAGCTGGTTTGATGTCGAGGTCGAGGGTGCACTGGCCGCCGGCCT
>CALSAU010000309.1:0-3746 GCA_943372985.1 Polaromonas sp. YR568
GGGCAGACAACCCGAAACACATCACGCCAGGCCGCACCACTGCGCAATGCGGTGCATGGTGTCGCCCCACAGGCCGTACAGGGCGGCCAGCATCAGCACCCCGCCCGCCAGGCGCACGCCCAACTGGTCTTTCAGCCTGTTGCCGGCCTGCCGCAGACCAGCCAGCAGGCGCGGCGCCAGCAGCAACGAGATGCCGCTGCCCCCCGCAAAAGCCGCCATCGCCAGCGCGCCCTCAAGCGCCCCACCGCTGAGCGACGCGACCAGCAGCGCCGAATAGAGCAGGCTGCAAGGCATGAAGGCCCAAAGGGCGCCGACCGAGAACATGCCGCCGCGGGACGCGGCCACAGCCCCCACGCGCGACCACGCCGAGCGCCCTGCCCGGTCAGCCCAGGCGGGCTGGGTGGCGGTGACCACCAGCATCAGGCCCCAGCCGAGCACAGCAAGGTGAAACAGCACCCACGCCGGCTTGAAGACGATGGCCTGCTCGGTCATCCAGGCCAGGCTTTGCACCGCCGTAGCGGCTGCCGCACCGGCTGCGGAATAGCCCACCAGCCGCCCGGCCTGAAAGAGCAGCGGTGACGGCGCCGCGTGCCCGGGGCTTCCGGGGCTTGCGCGGCGAAAACCGCCGCAGGCCGCGCCACACATCACCGCGCAGTGGGGGCCGCCAGCCAAGCCCATGAGCAAAGCGGTGGTGGTGAGGGCGTAAGACACGTGAGGCGGCGAGTGAATTCAGATGATTCGCGAGAACCGGCTGCGGTTGAGGTCGGTCTGCAGGTAACGGTCAAACACCATGGCCACGGCCCGCAGCACAAAGCGGCCTTCCGGCGTGACCTCGATGCCGCTGTCAGACAGCACGACCAGTCCGTCGTTTTCCAGCTCGCGCAGGCGCTCCATTTCGGGCGCGAAATAGGTCTTGAAGTCCAGCACCCAGGCCAGCTCCACCGATTCGAACCACACCTGCCCCTGGCACATGATGGCCATGATCACTGCCCGGCGGGCCAGGTCGTCGCGGTTGAGCGCCAGGCCGCGCGTGACCGGAAAGCGCCCCTGATCGAGCAGATCGCGGTACTCCTCCAGGGTTTTGGCGTTCTGGCTGTAGGTGGCGCCAACGGCCCCGATGGATGACACACCCAAGCCCACCAGATCGCGGTCGGGCTGCGTGCTGTAGCCCTGAAAGTTGCGGTGCAAACGGCCTTCCCGGCTGGCCACGGCCAGCGAATCGTTGGCCAGCGCAAAATGGTCCATGCCGATGTAGCGGTAACCGGTGTCCTGAAAACCGCTCATCGCGTCGGCCAGCATGGTGGCCTTTTCGGCGGCGCCGGGCAGGTCAGCCAGCGCAATGTGGCGCTGCGGCTTGAAGCGTTCCGGCAGGTGCGCATACGCATACAGCGCAATGCGGTCGGGCCGGAGCTCCTGCACCTGGCGGATGGTGCGGGCAAAGGACTCGGGCGTCTGTTTGGGCAGGCCGTAGATCAGGTCCACATTGATGGATTCAAAGCCCAACGCCCGCGCCCAGGACACCAGCTCAAACACCTGCTCGGCGGGCTGGATGCGGTGCACCGCCTTCTGGACGGCGGCGTCAAAGTCCTGCACGCCAAAGCTGAGGCGGTTGAAACCCAGCGCGTCCATGGTCGAGAGGCGGCTCGGGTCGACGGTGCGTGGGTCCACCTCGATGGACATCTCTGCGCCGGGAACGATGTCGAAGTTGCGCCTGAGCATCTCCATCAGCCCGCTCAGTTCGGCATCGGACAAAAACGTGGGCGTGCCACCCCCCAGGTGCAGCTGGCTCACCGCCCTGCCCTTGCCCAGATGCGCTGTGTACAGCTCGACCTCGCGTTCCAGATACGCCAGATAGCTGGTTGCCCGGTCATGCTGTTTGGTAATGATCTTGTTGCACCCGCAGTAGTAGCAGAGGGACTCACAGAACGGAATGTGCACATACAGCGACAGCGGCGCAGCAGACGATTCAGCCCGCGAACGCCGCTCGTCCAGCGCCTGAATGTGATCGCTGGCCGTGAAGGCTTCGACAAACCGGTCGGCTGTCGGGTAAGAGGTGTAGCGCGGACCGGGAACGTCGAAACGCTGGAGTGCGCGGGGTAGAACTGCAGCCATGGCTTGCCTCGGGAATGGGATGCCTCTACTCTGCCGCTGCGGCGCGCCGCAAGAGTTGACGTGGATCAAAGTCTGAGGAATCAGAAATCAAATAGTCAAGTCGCAAGCGCCGCAACACGCGCCGTGCATGCCCTGGCGCTGCGCCAGATACTCAGTGAACGCGCGTCTCGATGACGCGCTTGAGGGCAGTCATGTCGGTGATGCGGATGTGGCGTTTGTCCACCTCCAGCACGCCCTGCTGCTGGAATGCAGAAAACGCGCGGCTCACGGTTTCCAGCTTCATGCCCAGGTAGCTGCCGATCTCGGCGCGCGACATGCGCAGGTGGAATTCGGTGCTGGAGTAACCGCGCAGTTTGAGTCGCTGTGACAGGTTGATCAGGAAGGCGGCCAGCCGCTCCTCGGCGTTCATGCTGCCCAGCAGCAGCATCAGGCTGTGCTCGCGGACGATCTCGCGGCTCATCAGGCGGCCCACGGCCATTTGCAGGTCGGCACTGCTGGCGGCGAGATGGCTGATCTGGTCGTAGGGAATCGCGCAGACCTCGGTGTCTTCGAGTGCGGTGGAGTTGCTTGCATGCGCGCCGTTGGCAATGCCGTCCAGGCCCATCAGCTCGCCGGCCATCTGGAAGCCGCTCACCTGCTCCCGACCGTCGGCCAGCGTCAGGCTGGACTTGAAGGTGCCCATGCGAACCGCGTAGATGTTCTTGAATGTCTGGCCCTCGTGGTACAGCGTCTGCCCGGCCTTGACCTTCACACGGTTGAAGTGAAGGCCGTCCAGCCCGTCCACATCGGCGGGCGTCATGCCGCACGGAAGGCAAATGTCGCGCAGGTTGCAGTCAGAGCAGCGGGTCTTCAGCGGTGCCATTGCTGCACCTGCAGTGGTGACATGGGCAATTGAATGAACAACTGATGGGGCAGCTGAATGGGCGATTGAATGGACAGTGGACATCATGACTCCTGGGTCTGAGGGGATGAAATGGGGGTTCTGGTGCGGCGTGACTGAACAAGCCCGATCACGGCGTTGGCCAGTTCATGGAACTCGCTGCATTTGTCGAGAAAGCGGGTGGCGCCTTCGGCCAGATAGCGTGTGCGGAAAGCCGTCTCGGCGTGATGGCTCAGAACGATGAAAGGGGTGTCCGGCCGGGCTTTGAGGACGGACTTCATGACCTGCATGCCGGTGCCCCGGCCAAGCTGCACGTCCAGAACCACCACATCGGGCCGGGTGGCCAGAATGCCGGAGGCAGCTGATTCCGGCGTATCGGCCTGGCCCACGATCACCATGCCCTGGGCTGTGAGCATTTCGGCCACGCGGCGATGGCTCAGGGCCGAGTCGTCGGCAAGAAAGACCTGGGTGGGCGGATTGACTGGAGGGGTCGGTCGGGCTGAAGCGTTGTGCTGCATGCCTCTACTGTCGCGCCAGCGGCGATTCCGGAACATCGGCTTTTGCCGAAATCCTGGCTCGGATTACGCTGGTTTACGGTAGCTGACACTCCGACGCCGGCTCGGAATATTCCGAGTCTGGGTGCCTGCCGGGGTCGCGGTTGGCCGATGAATGTGCGGTCAGTGCGCCATGAGGACCGGCAAGGTCATGCGCTCGAGCACCGTGCGCGAGGTGCCGCCCAGCAACCATTCGTGTG
>CALSAU010000310.1:0-3742 GCA_943372985.1 Polaromonas sp. YR568
ACTCGCACGTACCAAGCTAAACGGTCTGCGAAAGCTGAACTGGTTCGCGCCGGACCAGGACGTGGGGGCCAACTGCGCCGCTTTCCAAACGATGCTCGGCACTCGATTAACATTAGTTAACGGCAACTCCTATGCGCTAGGTCCTGGCCTCGTCATGCGGCGCGGGTCCGGAAAGGCCAACGATCGGAACGCAAGCGGGTATGTGCTCGTTAAGGGTCGGCCCAAGTCGGGGTTTGTACTCCTAACAGGCGACGTCCCATATGACAGCATCCCTGCTGCTGCAAAGAATCAGCTGAATGGCCTTGTCGTCAGCCATCATGGCGGTGTGAGCAGTGCGACACCGCCAACACCCTCCGTCATGGGCGCGAGCGCGGCAGTCTCGTACGGTCAGCCGAACTACTATCACCATCCAGACGAGCCGTTCCTCACTGCGCATGACGGGCTTGGCTGGAAAGTGAAGAGGACCAGTGCACACGGCGCGGTTTCCCGATCGGACATTTGGTTGCCTTAGCCCCCGGTCCTTGCGCAGCCGTGATGCTTCCGAACCAGACACGCCGGTGCTTGCGACACACCTGCTTAAACATGTGGACTCTCGGCGCACAAGCCTAGCTCTGATTCGGGCAAGTAGCAGACGTCTGTCGCCACCAACGGATTGAGTATCCGTAGGTCAATGTCTGCTTTCGGCCACAACCAGCCGCTCGAGGCTCAACTCTGAGAGACGTGAGGCGCCAGATTGAGCGTAGTGAACGAGAAGAGGCTACAGGTCCCGCTTGGGTTAAGACCTACAAGCTGCTGGGATGTGTGACTGCCAGCATGTAGTGCTGCGGCCGCGCGCACCTGAAGTATAAAAAAGGGGGGCGGCGCGGCGGACCATCTTTTGATGGATGGGAAGCACAGCTCGCGAGTTATAGACTTAAGATCGCCGCGCCGTCAGTAGTTGCTCCTTGGACCATGGGCCCCACAAGGCATCGATGAACGGACACCGACAAAAGCGCTGGAGTTCGTCAAGCCTCAGGACTACGTTGTGTTATCTCTTCGAAAATAGTTCAGCGATTCTCGTAAGCGGATAGTAGAACGAATATGACGAGCCTCACACAGTGGCTTTTCGCATTCCTTCCTGGCCTACCCCCGCGCGAAGTTCTTTCAACAATGTCCATGCTTCGCGGACGGCAGCATTGGTGGCCAGCTCCAAGGTCGGTGCCCATTGAGCTTCTGATTTGAAGAAAAGTTCACGACCGCGGTCCCCACGCGAAGTTGCGACCAGCCAGGCGCGGGTGGGAAGAAGAAGTCCATCAAGTCGGGGGAGCCCCTGCGCGATCCCCAAGCCGGCGGGATCAAAGTCGGTGAAGACCCAAACTGGCTCCGATCGCGCTTGGATAAGGGCGTTGATCTCCGCACCGCCCGCGGTCCGATCGCCCCGCCATACGGCGAGAACCCGCCCGCTCCGCAAAGGAAGCCAAGCATAGGTCTCGAGCTCGCGGAACGTCTCCAGGTTTTCGACGACCAGGATGCGGTCGGCTTGAGCGTCTTTGGCTTCCGCCAGTGTCAACACCGCGTAGCAGCGAAAGGGCATGTCCAACGAGGCACCGGCCAGTGTGCATCCCCCGAAACCGCGCACGGCGATGGAGTCAGCATGAGGCGGCCGCGTCCCGCTCTTCTCGCTCATACCGGCATATTCGGCCGCGTCAGCCCGCGAGGCAGTTTGTGGGAGCGCCCGCGTCGGCGCGTCCAGGCCTTGAAGTATTTGCTCGGCACGCTCGAAGTCCACGGTTCGGTACTGCACGACAGAACCCGAGAGAACGCCCAGACCGAAGTGTTTGCTGAAGTCGAAGGATGTCTGGCTGCGACGCACGGCTGGTCGGTCGGCAAGCAATCCCTGCAAAAAACGTCTCTCGATTCCGGTCAAGACCATCAAGCGTTCCTTTTGGGCTCGACGACCACGTCACTGAAAGGTTCGTTCAACTCAAGGCCCTGACCTGCAGAATTGCCCACGAAACGTACCTTATGCTTTGCGGCCTGAACTTGCACGGACGCATAGAGCAACCAGTGCTCGATTGGCGCGTTGGCCAAGTCAGAAAACTCCTGCTTCCATGCCCTTAGCGAGATGGGCTCGCATTCGTTTACAGCGAGCCTCGTCAGCAAGCGCCGTACGGCCTGCTGATGCGGAGAATAGGTGATCCGCACCTCCTCCATGATGTCGCTGATCACTACCGATTCCTCATAACTCGGTTCTGGCCGTGACCGGGGCGGCTGAACCTTGAGCTTATTGGCCAGCGCGATCAGCTGGTTGAGGACCTCGGGGCTCGAGACACGAACATCTGGCTGCGGGCGAACCGGCAACGGATTGGGCCTAAACAGGGCGAGGGGTGCGGCTTCGATCTGGACCTCCCATCCTGACACCGTCCGATTCCGGCTCAGCCACCCCGCATAGCGGGAGAGCTGGCGCACCCGCTGCTCCATCTGCCGTGCCTCGAAAAGCCGGTTCGTGATGATCCATTGGGCATCCTTGAGGCGCGAGGTCCAGCTAAACAGGCTGCTCCCCAGGCGTCGGCGGACCAGGTGGCGGATTCCGTGCTGTCCGTGCGCGAGTGCGGCGCCTGCCAGACGTTCGATGAAGCTGTCCAACTTCTGCAACTCCGCGATGCAGTTTTGCACTTCCCGCGCGTAGTACCGGTTCTGGCGCAGCTTGGAATCAAAGCTGTCCACGTTGCCGTAGCGCCCCATCACCATTGTGTTGAGGAGCTGGATGTTGCGCTCTACGGTTTCACCGATGTCAAAGATGGTGCGCTGCAGCGCATCCTCCAAACGCCGCATATCGCGCGCTGAGCCGGCGTCCCTCAGGAGAAGCAGTTCGTCCCACTGGCGATCGGCCTGGCGCAGCTGGCTGTCGATGCGGGTCAGCGCCTGGAATGCGTGGAAACTGGCCAGCGCCACGGAAAAGTAGTCGTGCAGGCCGCCGGTGAGGTAGTAGCTGTCCTGGTCGTAGGGCCTGAGAGCCCCGATTTCCATGAGCTCAGCGATCTGCTGCTCGCGCGTGCGATCACCGCCGTGAACCGGCCCCGAGAACGCTTCGGCGACCAGGGCTGCATTCTTGGCGAGTACCTGGATCAGGCGTTCGGTTGCGTCAGCAGGCTTCTTCAATCCTGCAGCTCCTGCGATTCGCCGTCGTCGTCCCTCAGCTCCAACTGGTCCGGCTCCTCGTCCTCGATCACCTTGTTCTCGTCCAGAAAGGCCAGCACGGCGTACAACTGCTCGACCTTTCCGGTCACCAGATAGGTCTCCGTCGCGCGATTGTCCAGGGTGACATAGCCGTACTTGGCAAGATGGTCCATAAGCTTGCGCAGATTCTCGCGATCGGTGAACCGGGCGCTGGCGCCACTGATGACAGCCTGCACCAATTCGCGCAGGCGGGCGGCATGTGTGGTCGTTGAGGCGACCTGCGTTTCCAGTGCCACCAGCTGGATACGCTCGCCAGGGCTGCAGGTCATTCGCTCATGCGACGCCTGCCGGATGAAGTCCAGCATCAGCACCGCGGGGCCGTGAGTGTCCCGAAATTCTCGAAGCTCCGCCTTCAATTGGCTGGAATGTCGATCCGTGATTTTCAGCGGGGCCATGAACCACGGCCCGACGTCGCCAACCCGGGCCAGTTGCATGCCCAGCTTGCCGAGCCACCGAGTCACTTCCTCTTGAGCGTCTTCGGACTCCAGGGAGGCAAATGCCTCGGGGTAACGCTGATCGCATA
>CALSAU010000311.1:0-3719 GCA_943372985.1 Polaromonas sp. YR568
CCAACCAGCGCTCCACCCGCTACCTGATTCCCGCGATGCCTGCGCTCGGCATCCTGATTGCGCTGTACTGGCACCACATCGGTCGCATCTGGTTCGGCATCACGCTGGTGTTCTGCCTGATCGGCACGCTGGCCATGGTGCTGATTGCCTACGGCGCGATCCGTGCCACACAAGACCCGTGGCTGTACTCGCCGCTGTTCTGGATTTTTGTCGCGGGCACGGCCGTGGCCTGTGTTGCCGGCATCTTCCGCAAGGGGCTGACGAAACCCGTGGGCACACTGGCCAGCTTTGCGGTGCTGTTCTCGCTGGCCTGGGTGACCCTGCCTTTCAACGGCAGCATGGGCGAGTTCAAGCCATCGACGCTGCAGTTACTCAAGGCGCAGGAAGTCTCGGTGCCGAGCAATTTCAACGGCCACTTCGAGCGCTACGAGTTCATCATCACCGGCGCCAAAGTGGTTCCCTACTTTGCCGCGCAGCCGGTGGACTACACCGACGTGGACGCACTCTTCAAGAACACCCGTTACGCGCTGGTGCAGCGCCGCGTGGGCCAGAAGCCCTGCGAGGCCTGCCGCATCATTGACGAGCGCTGGGACTTGCGCTCACGGCAGGACCAGAAGGAAGGCACGCTGGGCGCGTTCCGCTCGCCAGAGACCTACTGGTTTGCCAAAGAGTACCTGGTCGAGCGCGCAGCGCCCTGACGAGCACATCAGACTCACCATTTCTCCGGAAGGATTCCACATGCAGTACCGCCGATTGGGCAGCAGCAATCTCAAGGTCTCAGCCCTGTGCCTGGGCACCATGATGTTTGGCAAGCAGACGCCGTTCGAAGACGCAGCGCGTATCGTCGCGTCGGCGCGCGAACACGGCATCAACTTTGTCGACACCGCCGATGTGTACAACAAGGGCCAGTCCGAGATTGATCTCGGTCACATCCTGAAAGGCCAGCGCGACCACTGGGTGCTGGCCAGCAAACTGGGCAACCCGGTGAGCGATGCGCTGAATGAAGGCCACTACTCGCGGCGCTGGCTGATGCAGGAGACCGACGCCATCCTGGCGCGGCTGCAGACCGATTACCTCGACATCCTCTACCTGCACCGCGATTACCACGAGACCAATCTCGACGAAGCCGTGCGCGCGGTCGGCGACCTGATTCGCGCCGGCAAGATCCGCAGCTTTGGCCTGTCGAACTTTCGCGGCTGGCGCATTGCCGAAGTCGTGCGCCTGTGCGAGAAAGCCGGCGTGCCACAGCCCGTGGTGTGCCAGCCCTACTACAACCTGCTCAACCGCGAACCCGAGACCGACATCCTGCCGGCCTGCGGCCACTACGGTCTGGGCGTGGTGCCTTACAGCCCGCTGGCGCGCGGCGTGCTCACCGGCAAGTACCCACCGGGCCAGCCGCCGGCTGAAGGCACACGCGCCGGCAGCGGCGACAAGCGCATTCTGGAAACCGAGTTCCGTGAAGAGTCGTTGGTGATTGCGCAGAAGATCAAGGCCCGATGCGAAGCCAAGGGCTGGGTGCCCGGGCAGTTTGCTGCCGCGTGGGTGCTGGCCAATCCGCTGATCAGCTCGGTCATCGTCGGGCCGCGCACGCTGTCACATCTGGAAGACGTGTACGGCGCGACCGACCTCACGCTGGACGCGGAAGACGAAGCCTTCATCAACGCGCTGGTGGTGCCAGGGCATTCATCGAGCGCCGGCTACAACGACCCGGCCTATCCGTTCTTCGGTCGTCCGGTCTGAACCGGAGGCGTTGCCGGGCAACGCCCCACCATTTCAGCCCTGTTTCTGGAACAGCACCAGGCGCGACTCGGTCTTGAGTGGCGCCTTGTTCGACACCATGTCAATTTCGTAGCGCGTGCCAGGCATCGGGAATCGCGGCGAGAAGGTGAAGTTGAAGTTGCCTGCGCCATCGGCCTGCACACGCTCGTTCAGCACTTCCTGCGTCACGCCGAAAAGGCCAGCCAGCGGCGCAATCGCCTGCACCTTCACATCCACCGTGGCGCCGGGCGCCGTACGTCCGCGTACGGTCGTGCTATTGCCTTCCACGATGGCGTTGTTGGCATGGCTTGTGGCTTGCAGTGGAAGGGTCACCGGCAGCGCGGCAGCCGCACTGGCCACCTCGAAGTTCCAGGCCCTGTTCACGCTGTTGCCCACCATGTCTTTGGCCGACACATCAACGGTGTAACGGCCTGGTGGCAGATCGGCACGGTAACTGAAGAACTGCGCCGTGATGTTGCTCTCGGCGGTCACGTTGCGGCCACCCAGCAGAATGCGAACGCTTCTCGGGTCCACGCCCACACCGCCAGCATCGTCGAACGAGGCGGACACCGACGTCACCGCATTGCCTGCCATCAACTCGCCTTCCCGCGGGCTGAGGTTGCGCAGCACCGGCGGCTTCGCATCGGTGGTGAGTGGCTGGCTGAGATTGGACGCCACAGCCTTGTCACCCATGCGAAGCGTGGCCACGATGGGGCGCGATGGCGCGAAGACATCCAGCCGGCGGATGGTGTAGCTGCCTTCATACACGCCGGGCCGGACTTCGCGCATCGGCACGTTGTCGACCACGCCGGGAATGCCGAAGCTGGCCACCGCACCGGGCATGCCGTTGAGCATGAAGCGCAACTCGGCACCCGGTTCGATTTTGTCCACCGGGGCCACGGCGAAGCGTTCAATCTTCAGAACAGCAGGCGCGGGCGCAGCGGCTACGGGTGCGCCAGAAAAGCCTGCAGGGAAACTGTAGACGCCCGCCACATTGCGGTTGCGCAGCCGGGCTGTCGCGCGGATCTGGCTGGTGTCGGTGACGCGGTCCTGGCGCTTGAGGGTGTACTCGGCGGTGTAAACACCACGCGCGGTTTCCTTCAGCGGAATGTTGCGCTGAATGCCCTGAATACGCAGGTTCACCTGCGCACGCGGCGTGGCCTCCACGGTGAACTGCAGGTCGGCACCAGCCGTCAGGCCGCCATCCGAAGTAACCTGCAGCGAGCGCAGCTCAGGCCCGGCCTGCTGGGCGCGCACGCTGACGGGCGAGGCCAGCATCACGGCGGCGATGGGAAGCAGCACAAACGCCGGGGAGGCGATCCAGGCGGTGGACAAGGACAGGGCCGCCACGCGCTGACGAAGAAATGATTTCATGATGGAGACCTTTGACTTGTAAGTGAAGTCTCCAAATGTGCGCCCGCCCCCCGACCCCGTCTGTAGGCGGACAGGGCGAAGCAGGGTAAGGCTTCAGGGGCCGGGCCCCGTTGGACGAACAGGCGAGGCTCAGGGCGCAGACGCGGCAGGTGATCTGTGCTTGGTCATGCCGTCACCGTTGCCTTCGTCCGTGCGGTCATGTGGTCACGTAACCAGCAGGATCGCCACCCGTTCCCGCAAGACCTCTGGCTGAACGTCAGCCGCCTGCATGGGCGCGCCCACATTCAGCCCCACCCGGCTGAAAAGGCCGCGCCGGAACGGGCGCACCATGGCGTTGCCCTTTTCGACGCGGCTGAAGTAGCTGCCCCACAGGTTGGTGAGGGCCATCGGGATCACCGGAGCGTTCACGCCGTCAGCTTTGACGCGCTCCAGAATTTTCAGGATGCCGGCCTTGAAGGGCTGCAGTTCGCCGTCTTTGGTGATGCCGCCCTCCGGGAAGATGGCGAGCAGATCGCCCTCACGCAGCACTTGCGCGGCACGCTCAAAGGCGGCCTCGTAAACGGCGGGGTCTTCCTTCTGCGGCGCTA
>CALSAU010000312.1:0-3706 GCA_943372985.1 Polaromonas sp. YR568
ACCGGCGCGAGTCGTACGCCTGACTTTCTGGTGCCGCGCAACTTCCACAACCACGGCTGTTATGTCATCAGCCTGGGCGCGGTGACCAAGTGGCTGGGTGAGCAGGCTGAGGCGCTGGGTGTCGAGATTTTCCCCGGCTTTGCGGCGGCCGAAGTGCTCTACAACGACGACGGTTCCGTCAAAGGCGTGGCCACCGGCAACCTGGGCATCGGCAAGGACGGCGAGCCCACCGACAACTTCCAGCTCGGCATGGAGCTGCACGCCAAGTACACCGTGTTTGCCGAAGGCGCACGCGGCCACCTCGGCAAGCAGTTGATTGCCAAATACAAGCTCGACGCTGGCAAGGACGCACAGAGCTACGCCATCGGCATCAAGGAGCTGTGGGAAGTGCCTGCCGACAAGGCCAGGCCCGGTCTGGTGGTGCACACCGCCGGCTGGCCGATGGACGACAACACCTTTGGCGGTGGCTTTCTTTACCACCTTGAAGGCAACAAGGTCACGCTGGGCTTTGTGATCGGGCTCGATTACCAGAACCCGTGGATGTCGCCCTTCGACGAGATGCAACGCTGGAAAACACACCCGGCCATCCGTGCCCACATTGAGGGCGGCAAACGGCTCGGTTACGGCGCCCGCGCGATCAACAACGGCACGCCGCAAGCCCTGCCCAAAACCGTGTTCCCCGGCGGCGCGCTGGTCGGATGCGATGCGGGTTATCTGAACGCGGCGCGCATCAAGGGCAGCCACGCGGCGATCAAGAGCGGCATGCTGTGCGCAGAAGCCGCCTACGAGGCCGTGACCGCCGGCCGCAGCGGCGACGAGCTCGCTGCCTACCCCGCCGCATTCGAGAAAAGCTGGCTGCATGAAGAACTCTGGCAGACGCGCAACTTCAAGCACTGGTTCAAGAAGGGCCCACTGATGGGCAAGCTGATGACGGGCATCGAGCAGTGGTTCCTGCCCAAGATCGGTGTGTCAGCGCCACCCTGGACGCTGCACCGCGACCAGCCCGACCACATGTATTTGCGTCCGGCTGCCGAGATGCCGCAGATCACCTACCCCAAGCCCGACAGCAAGCTCAGCTTCGACCGCCTCTCCAGCGTGTTTGTGAGCAATACCAACCACGAAGAAAACCAGCCAGCGCACCTCACGCTGAAGAACAACAGCGTGCCAGTGCAGATCAATCTGGCGAAGTACGCCGGCCCCGAGAGCCGCTACTGCCCGGCCGGCGTCTATGAGTACGTGAAAAACGAAGACAACACCGACCGCCTGCAGATCAATGCGCAGAACTGCGTGCACTGCAAGACCTGCGACATCAAGGACCCGACGCAGAACATCGTCTGGGTCACGCCCGAGGGCGGCGGCGGCCCCAACTACGCAGGCATGTAAGCGGCGTAGACCGGGTTGATCCAGTACGTCCCGCACTTGGTTACCAACAAGGTACATCGCCGGGCACTGGCGGGCACTAAACTCTGGAATGCAGGGCGTCAAGGCTGACGCTGCTGCCCTAACAAGACAGTCCGGAGACAAAAGAGCCATGAACATCGTCATCACCGGCGGCGCCGGATTCCTCGGCGCCCGACTCGCACAAAAGCTTCTTGCGCTTGGCGAGCTATCGCTGGCCGGCGGGCCGGCGCAGCGCATCGATACCATCACGCTCGTCGACCGCGCAGCACCCACGGGCGCGCTGGCCGCCGATCCACGCATTCGCGTGCTGATTGGCGACCTGAACCAGCTGCTCGGCAGCACCGCCGCCGATGACCGCGTGGTGCGGCCGGAAGACCATGTGGTGTTTCATCTGGCGGCCGCCGTGAGCGGCGAATGTGAAGCCAACTTCGACCTCGGCATGCGCAGCAATGTGGATGCCACGCGCGCGCTGCTGGAAGCCTGCCGCGCCCTGAAAACCACGCCCACCGTGGTGTTCGCCAGTTCGCTCGCCGTGTTCGGCAATTCGCCCGAGCAGCCCCTGCCCGCCGTGATTGACGATCGCACGCTGCCCACGCCACAAAACAGCTACGGCATCCAGAAGTTCATTGGCGAACAACTGGTGGCCGACTACGCCCGCAAGAAATTCATTCGAGGCCGCAACGTGCGGCTGATGACGGTGAGCGTGCGCCCCGGCAAACCCAATGGCGCCGCGTCGAGCTTTTTGAGCGGCATGATCCGCGAGCCACTGGCCGGCGTGCGCGCGGTGTGTCCGGTGTCGCCCGAGACTGCTGTGGCCCTGTCGTCGCCTGCCCGCACCATTGAGGGGCTGATCCGCGCGGCGGAGGCCAGCGACAGCGATTGGGGCGCCCGCACCGCCATCAATCTGCCGGCCATCACCACCACGGTGGGCAATATGGCAGCGGCGCTGGAGCGACAGGCCGGCAAGGCCGTCGCCGACCTGATCGACTGGCGCCCGGACCCGGTGATCGCAAATATTGTGACCAACTGGCCTTCGCAGATCGACGCCGCGCGCGCACGGCAGCTCGGTTTACAGCCAGATACCGACTTTGACGCCATCATTGCCGCCTACTTAAGCGAAAACCCGCGCACAGCAGACGCCCGCGCGCAGTAATAATATGCGTGCTTAGGGCCTGCACGCTGCGTGACAGGCTTTGTGTCATCACTCACCCCGGAACAACGACAGGAGACTCCATGAAATTCTCGAAACTGCTTCTCAGCCTGACCCTGGCACTGGGCTTCGTCGCGTCTGCCAGCGCACAGACCGTGATGAAGATCAGCATCTCCACGGCCCAGAACTCGCACCAGGGCGTGGGCATCGACACCTTCGCACGCGAAGTCGAGAAGCGCACCAACGGGCGCTACAAGATCCAGACCTTCTACAGCGGCGCCTTGGGCGGCGAGCGCGAGAGCATCGAAGCGGTGCAGCTCGGCACCCAGGAACTCACGCTGACATCCACCGGCCCGGTGCCCAACTTCGTGCCCGAGACCAAGATCCTTGACGTGCCTTTCCTGTTCCGCGACAAGGCCCATGCACGCGCCGTGCTCGATGGCCCCATCGGCCAGGAAATGCTGAAGAAGTTTGACGCCAAAGGCTTCAAGGCACTGGCCTGGGCAGAGAACGGCTTCCGCCACATGACCAACAGCAAGCGTGATGTGAAAGGCCCTGAAGACCTCAAGGGCCTGAAGATGCGCACCATGGAAAACCCGGTGCACATTGCCGCCTACAAGGGCCTGGGCATCGTGACCACGCCAATGGCCTTCCCTGAAGTGTTCACCGCCCTGCAGCAGGGCACGGTGGACGGCCAGGAGAACCCGCTGTCCGTGATCATGGCCTCCAAGTTTGACCAGGTGCAAAAACACCTGTCCCTCACCGGTCACGTTTACTCGCCCTGCCTGATCCTGATGAGCAAGCCTGCTTTTGACAAGCTGTCCGCAGCCGACAAAACCGCCTTCCTCGAAGCCGCCAAAGAGGCCACCAAGGCCAACCGCGCCCGTGTGGACCAGGACGACGCCAACGGTGTGGCCGAGCTGCGCAGCAAGGGCATGACCGTGATCGAGAACGTGGACAAGTCCAAGTTCGTGGCCATGCTGGCACCGGTCAACGCCGAGTTTGAAAAGCAGTTCGGCAAGGCCAACATCGACGCTATCCGCAACTACAAGTAAGCGGTGGTTCGCTGCGGCGGTTGATCACAACCGGCCGCGCATGGCGCCCGCGATCGCAAGATTGGCGGGCGTTTTCATTCGTGATATTTCATGACGATTC
>CALSAU010000313.1:0-3698 GCA_943372985.1 Polaromonas sp. YR568
GCCCTCATCTGTTTGGGGAACCTCTATTTCGCGCGATATATCCTGATCAAGAAGAAACGATGCCGTATTTAAGAGGGGTGAAGGCACAGCCGCAGAGTTTATGGTTAATTTGCACTTTATATCCTGCATGAAAACTTGTGCCTGTACTGCATACGCTGTAAGTGGTCCAAATTTATCCGTGACTTTGGGATATAAAGCCAGATAGTGCTCGTGGTGCACGACCGGTCCGTCAACCGGTATGTCAATTCGATTAATGAATCGCACACCAATTCGAGAAACCTCGCGGAATCCCAACGCTCTTCGAATGAGCTTCCAATCCCGCACAAACCTAGTGTAAAAGTAGTCCCACCCAGGATAGGGTGCCACTTGGGAAATCACAGCTGTTCGCGGCTGTAAGACGATCAACTCAGACATATCAGACGTACCAAGTCGATAAACTGTCTCCGTTAATACGCGGGTGTTGGCAGTTTTTTGCTGATCCCGATTCACTTCAATCTCTAGGTTGAGACTTAGGTTTTCCATCGGTTGAAGCACAGGATAGTGCGGCGAAAGCCTTGCCCTCAAGTCCGCCATATCACTCTCACTCAATACTTCCGCAAAGTTAATTCCGATCACTGCTTCTGTGATTGGAGGGTGCTGGTACACGCTGGAGTTGTTCACTGGTCTTAAATGTTACCGAGGACTGCATTTTCAACAGGAGCCCGAAGAGTGATGTGAGCTCTCACACCCGTTCGCCAAGGACGCTGAACGATAACACGCAGGATGCTCTGAGGCAATCGATGCCTGGTAGCGGAATTGTAGAATCTTCGCCCAAAATGTAGAAGCGCCCCAGGACCCGAAAAGGGCGCTGGGGCGCATGGAGACTGGTGGCCTGGGGCGGAATCGAACCACCGACACAAGGATTTTCAATCCTCTGCTCTACCGACTGAGCTACCGGGCCAGAGCCTCTGATTATATATCAGCCGCTGGCACCGGCCGGCCAAGCCGGGGATAAGGGCCTCAATTCCCGCGCTTGCCGCGGGTCAGGTCCACGCCCAGTTGCTTGAGCTTGCGATAAAGGTGGGTTCGCTCCAGGCCGGTCTTTTCAGCCACGCGCGTCATCGAGCCGCCTTCCTTGGCGAGGTGGAATTCGAAATAGGCCTTCTCGAACTCGTCACGTGCATCGCGCAGGGGTTTTTCAAGCTGGAAGCTCTGCAATGCCTGCGGGCCCGCGTCGACGGGCACTGCGAGTACGCCAGTCATGACGACGTCAACGGCAAAGTCGGTGGTGCTCTGGACCGCACCGGGCCCGGTGACCACCGGCTTGCGCGACATGCTTTTGGTCAGCCCCTGCTCCACCGCTTTCAGCAGCTTTTGCAGCGTGATGGGTTTTTCAAGGAAGGCCATGGCGCCGATCTTGGTCGCCTCGACGGCAGTGTCGATGGTCGCGTGGCCGCTCATCATGATGACCGGCATGGTGAGCAGGCCGCTGGACGACCACTCCTTGAGCAGCGTCACGCCATCGGTATCGGGCATCCAGATGTCAAGCAACACCAGATCGGGGCGCACACGACCACGGGCAGCGCGGGCCTGGGCGGCATTCTCGGCAAGCTCGACCTGATGACCTTCGTCATTGAGAATTTCGGAGAGCAGGTCGCGTATGCCCAGTTCATCGTCAACGACCAGAATGTTTGCCATGATTGAATGTTGCCCTGCCTGTTATGCCCAATGTTTTATGTATGTCTTTTCAGCCGTCCGCCGGAGAAGAGACCTAGAAGAGACCTGCCAGGCCACCGCACCGATGTGTTACTGAATGTGTTGTTATGCCACAACTGCAAATGATAACGACACTTGCGCACCCTGCACCACGCCGTCGGTGACGCGGTTGGAAATATCGATGCGTGCACCGTGCTCGTCGGCGATTTTTTTCACCACTGCCAGACCCAGACCGGTGCCCTTGACCTTGGTGGTGACGTAGGGCTCGAACGCCCGCTTGAGGATGTGCTCCGGAAAGCCGGTGCCGTTGTCGCGCACGCTCAGGCGAACGCGCTTCGAGGTTTCGGAGAACTCGGTTTTCAGCACCACGCGCCCGCCGGGTCGTCCCTCCTGCGCATCCTGTGCGTTCTGCAGCAGGTTGTGGATCACCTGCCTCAATTGCTGGTCATCGCCTTGAATGCGCGGCGCTTTCGGGTCCAGTTCGGTGAAGACCGGCACCACGGCGTTTTCGCTGGCGTAGAGCTGCATCACGTCGGTCACCAGCGCATTGAGGTCCACCGGCTTGAGCTCTGCCGCCGGCAGGCGTGCGTAGTCGCGGAACTCATTGACCAGCCGTTTCATCGCATCGACCTGATCGACGATGGTCTTCACCGACTTGGTGAGCAACAGTTGCTCGGTCTCGCCGATTTTTCCGTTCAGCTTCATCTCCAGCCGCTCGGCTGACAGCTGGATAGGCGTGAGCGGGTTCTTGATCTCATGCGCCAGCCGGCGGGCCACCTCGCCCCAGGCCTGCGCGCGCTGCGCAGAGACCATTTCAGACACATCATCAAACACCAGCAGAAATTCTTCAGTGCCGGGCATCTTGGCGCCGCGCGCAATGATGGTGGTGGCGTTGTCTGGCGCACCGGGCACGCTCGGGTTGAGCTCGAACGATTGCTGCCAGTGCTCCATGCCGTGGGGTGCACCGTCCCCGAGATTCGTACTCAGGTAGTCGGCAAACTGCGCCTGCACGTCGCGGGCGAAAGACTCCAGGCCCGGCACATCGGCCAGCGAACGCCCGTGGTAAGCCGCCAGCGGCGCGCGCAGGATGCGGGTGGCGCCCGGGTTGCTGGACTGGATCTGCCCGCGCACGTCGAGCACAATCACGCCGGCGGTGAGGTTGTCCAGAATGGTCTGCAGGTTGGCGCGCGCGGCATCGACCTGACTCATGCTCTGCTGCACGGCGGTGCGCGCATCCGAGAGCTGCTGCGTCATGTCGGCAAACGACCGCGTGAGGCCACCCAGTTCGTCGTTGCCGCGCAAGGCCGCCTTGGGCGTGAGGTCGCCCTGCGCCACCTGCTTCACACCTTCGGCCAGCACCAGCAGCGGTTTGGCCAGCTGATTGCCCAGCACCACCGCCAGCAGCACCGCGCCGAATACCGCCAGAAAAAGACTCAGCGTGAGCGTGCCGATGTACATGCGCCGCAGACCACCGCGGGCCAGCGCCCGCTCCTGGTACTCGCGGTTGGCCTCCTGAACGGCAATGGCGTTTTCCACCAGCCCGCTGGGCAGCAGCTGCGTGACCTGCAGGAAGCGGGCATCGCCCAGCACACTGACGTTGGAGTTGTTGACCACCGCAATCGCCTTGATGCGCGGCGCTGACGTGCTTGCCGCCTGCCCGGTCCCTGGCGGCGCACCGCCGGCGGCCAGCTCGCCGTTGCCGGCAGTGACCACCTCGTCCAGCCCCTCAACCTGTGTGACCACCCGCTGCGCGCGGGCGTTGCGCAGTTGTGATGACGAGGGCCGCTCCGGCTTGAAGAGAAAGCGCGATTCACCGGCACTGGCGATCACCTGGCCCGATGCACTCCACAGCACCACGTCACTCGCGGCCAGTTGTTCCCGCAGCCGCTCAAGCGTCAAACCGGCGATGGCATCCGGTGTTTCGGCCACCTGTGCGGCGGCCTGGCGCGTCTTGTTGCCGAGGTCCACCGCCAGGGTGTCCAGCGTCGCCCTGCCGAGGTTCA
>CALSAU010000314.1:0-3681 GCA_943372985.1 Polaromonas sp. YR568
CTGCCCGCGACAGTGGTGGGTTGGTTCAGCACTGGTGAAAGCATGCGCTGGCTGAAGGACATTGCCGGCACGCTCACACCCGGCCAGCCGATTTATGTGATGCTCTACGCGGGTGCCATTGTGTTTTTCTGCTTTTTCTATACGGCGCTGGTGTTCAACAGCCGTGAAACAGCAGACAACCTGAAAAAGAGCGGTGCCTTCATCCCCGGGATCCGTCCCGGTGACCAGACGGCCAAATATATTGACAAGATTCTCGTGCGGTTGACGCTGGCCGGAGCGGTGTACATCACCTTCGTCTGCCTGCTGCCCGAGTTCCTGATCCTGAAATACAACGTGCCGTTCTACTTCGGTGGAACGTCTCTTCTGATTATTGTGGTGGTGACCATGGATTTCATGGCCCAGGTGCAGAACTACATGATGTCGCAACAGTACGAGTCGCTCCTCAAAAAGGCGAACTTCAAGACATCACTGGGCGGTTAACTGGGTAGTTGACGGGATATGTCGAAGGACGATGTGATCCAGATGCAGGGAGAGGTGGTTGAAAACCTCCCCAACGCAACCTTCAGGGTGAAACTGGAAAACGGACATGTCGTACTTGGACACATCTCAGGAAAGATGCGGATGCACTACATCCGGATTCTTCCTGGCGACAAGGTCACCGTTGAATTGACGCCGTACGACTTGTCGCGTGCGCGAATTGTTTTCCGTGCCAAGTAGGCACTGAGTGAAAGTTTAGGAGAAAGAAATGAGAGTTTCAGCTTCGGTCAAGAAGATTTGCCGCAACTGTAAAATCATCCGCCGCAAGGGCGTGGTCCGTGTCATCTGCACCGACCCGCGCCACAAGCAGCGCCAGGGCTGATTTTCAAGAGATTTAGAGGACGCACATGGCTCGTATCGCTGGTATCAACATTCCGCCGCAGCAGCACGCCGAAATCGGCTTGACTGCAATTTTTGGCATTGGTCGCACCCGTGCTCGCAAGATTTGCGAGGCATGCGACATCGCCTATGCAAAGAAGATCAAGGATCTGTCTGACTCCGAACTCGAAAAGATTCGCGAGCAGATCGGCTTGTTCACCATTGAGGGTGATCTGCGTCGTGAAACCACGATGAACATCAAGCGCCTCATGGACATCGGCTGCTACCGCGGCTTCCGCCATCGTCGCGGTTTGCCCATGCGCGGCCAGCGCACCCGCACCAATGCCCGCACCCGCAAGGGTCCGCGCAAGGCAGCGGCTGCTTTGAAGAAATAATTGAGAGGTCCTCATGGCAAAATCACCCAATAACAGCGCCGCACAACGCGTACGCAAAAAAGTTCGCAAGAACGTGGCCGACGGCATTGCGCACGTCCACGCGTCCTTCAACAACACCATCATCACCATCACCGACCGCCAGGGCAATGCACTGTCTTGGGCATCGTCGGGTGGTCAGGGTTTCAAGGGTTCGCGCAAATCCACGCCTTTCGCAGCACAGGTTGCTTCGGAAGTCGCCGGCCGCGCCGCCATTGAACAGGGCATCAAGAACCTTGACGTCGAAATCAAGGGACCTGGTCCGGGACGTGAGTCTTCTGTGCGCGCCCTGGGCGCACTCGGCATTCGCATCAACTCGATCGCTGACGTGACTCCTGTTCCCCACAACGGCTGCCGCCCCCAGAAGCGCCGCCGTATTTAATCGCGGTGCCCGGCACCGGTCGCTTGCGCTGCAAGTGGCCGCACCGGGCGTTTTCAATCAAGCCCACCGCCGGCAGGTCACGACCTCCGGCTCCTGCATGACCTGCAGCAGATGACACAAGGACACTCAAGTGGCACGCTATCTCGGCCCCAAGGCCAAACTCTCCCGCCGTGAAGGCACCGACCTGTTCCTGAAGAGCGCACGCCGCGCCATCAGCGACAAAGCCAAGTTCGATTCCAAGCCAGGCCAGCATGGCCGTACCTCTGGCACCCGCACCTCCGACTTCGGTCTGCAGCTGCGCGAAAAGCAGAAGGTCAAGCGCATGTATGGTGTGCTGGAAAAGCAGTTCCGCCGCTATTTCGAAGAAGCCGACCGCCGCAAGGGCAACACCGGTGCCAACCTGCTGTTCTTGCTGGAGTGCCGCCTCGACAACGTCGTCTACCGCATGGGCTTTGGCTCCACCCGCGCTGAAGCGCGCCAGCTGGTGAGCCACAAGGCCATCACGGTGAACGGCCAGTCGGTCAATATTCCGTCTTACCTCGTGAAGACGGGTGACGTGATTGCCGTGCGTGAAAAGTCCAAGAAGCAGACCCGCGTGACGGAAGCGCTGCAACTGGCACAGCAAGTCGGCCTGCCTGCATGGGTTGACGTGAACGCCGACAAGGGCGAAGGCACCTTCAAGAAAGTGCCTGACCGCGACGAGTTTGCTGCCGACGTCAACGAATCGTTGATCGTCGAGTTGTACTCACGCTGATTTTTCGTTCCTGCGGTACGGGGCACCGTACTGCCAGGGTGTGCTTCGCCAGCCTTATCGGTGTAACGAACCGAGGGTATTGAGAGGAAGACTGCATGCAGACCAATTTGTTGAAACCCAAAACCATCAATGTCGAGCAGCTTGGCGTCAATCGCGCCAAGGTGACTCTGGAGCCTTTTGAGCGTGGCTACGGCCACACGCTGGGCAATGCGCTGCGCCGCGTGCTGCTGTCGTCCATGGTCGGCCATGCCGCCACGGAAGTGACGATTGCCGGCGTGCTGCACGAGTACTCGTCGATCGACGGTGTACAGGAAGACGTCGTCAACATTCTGTTGAACCTCAAGGGCGTGGTGTTCAAGCTCCACAACCGCGATGAAGTCACGCTGAGCCTGCGCAAGGACGGCGAAGGTCCTGTGACCGCCGCTGACATCCAGACCCCACACGACGTGGAAATCATCAACCCTGAGCACGTGATCGTGAACCTGTCGCACGGCGGCAAGATCGACATGCAGATCAAGGTGGAAAACGGCCGTGGCTATGTGCCTGGCACGATGCGTCGCTACGGTGACGAGTCGCCAAAATCCATCGGCCGCATTGTGCTGGACGCGTCGTTCTCTCCCGTCAAGCGCGTGAGCTACACCGTCGAAAGCGCCCGCGTCGAGCAGCGCACCGACCTTGACAAACTGGTACTGGAAATCGAAACCAACGGCGCCGTGACTGCGGAAGACGCTGTGCGCGCCTCGGCCAAGATTCTGGTGGAGCAACTGGCCGTGTTCGCACAGCTTGAAGGCAATGAACTGGCCGCATTCGATGCGCCGGTCCAGCGCAGCTCGCAGCAGTTCGATCCGATCCTGCTGCGCCCTGTTGATGAGCTCGAACTCACCGTGCGTTCGGCCAACTGCCTGAAGGCCGAAAATATCTATTACATTGGCGACCTGATCCAGCGCACCGAAAACGAGCTGCTCAAGACGCCCAACCTGGGACGCAAGTCCCTGAACGAAATCAAGGAAGTGTTGGCTTCCCGCGGGCTCACCCTCGGAATGCGCCTTGAGAGCTGGCCACCGGCTGGTCTCGATAAACGCTGATCAAACGCTGATATTCAAACCCAGAAGATCCGCCCCGAAGGGATCTCGCACGGGCAGTACCTGATACGGCTGCCCGGATTTTAAAAATGGAAACACCATGCGACACGGACACGGACTACGCAAACTCAACCGCACCAGCGAGCACCGCCTCGCCATGCTGCGCAACATGATGAA
>CALSAU010000315.1:0-3679 GCA_943372985.1 Polaromonas sp. YR568
CAGGCCGACAAGACGCGGCTGCAGGCCGGCTTTCTGGCCATCGACCCTGGCAACGGCCATGTGAAGGCCTGGGTGGGCAGTCGCGACTTTGCTGACGACCAGTTCGACCATGTGGCGCAGGCGCGCCGTCAGCCCGGCTCGACCTTCAAGCCTTTTGTCTACGGCGCGGCTTTCCAGAAAGGCATGTCGCCTTCGGACCGCTTTCTCGACGGCGACATCGAGATTCCGTTGGGCAACGGCGCGTTCTGGCGGCCGACCGACGCCGGCGGACCGAGTGGCGAGATGATGACCTTGCGTCAGGGCCTCGCTTCCTCGAAGAACACCATCACGGCGCAGGTCATGCAGGCGGTTGGGCCGCCACAGGTGGCTCAACTGGCGCAGGCGCTGGGCGTGCGCCAGAGCAAGCTGGAGGAGGTGCCTTCGCTTGCCCTTGGCACCAGCCCGGTGACGCTCAAGGAAATGGTCAGTGCCTACGCCAGCATTGCCAACGAAGGTCAGTACATCGAGCCCGTGCTGATCCTGCAGGTGGAAGACCGTAACGGCAAGGTGCTGGAGGTCATGCAGCCCCGATTGCCGGAAACGGCAATGCCTGTGCCGGTATCGCATACGCTGCTCGACACGCTGCGGGCTGCCATCAACCAGGGCACTGGGGCCGGCATTCGCAGTCAATATGGCATCACCGCCGATGTGGCGGGCAAAACGGGCACCACACAGGACAACACCGATGGTTGGTTCATCCTGATGCATCCGCAACTGGTGGCCGGGGCTTGGGCCGGGTTCAATGACAACCGCATCACCATGGGCAACGGCTGGGGCCAGGGTGCCCGCAGTGCGCTACCGATGGTGGGCGAGTTCTTCCAGCAATCGCTACGTACCAAAGTGATTGATGTGCGCAGCCGGTTTGCTGCACCCATGATGGTGGTGCCCGATCCGGTCGATCCGGTACAGGCACTCGGCGACTGGTTTTCATCGCTCTTTGGCAACACCAACAGCAGCCCGCGCGAGTTGGAGCGCGACCCGTCTTCAGCGCCGCAGGGCGCAGGTCAGCCGGGGCAGGGCGGGGTTCCGGCGGGCCCGATACAGGGTGACAACACACAGTTTTCCGCGCCGGTGTTTGGCTCCCCGCGCTGAGCGGGTCTCTGCTTCTTGTGCCCGGGCCGGCAGATGGCTACGATGGTTCCACTCGCATCGCACTGGAGAGCCCATGCCGCAACTGATTGCTTCCGTCGAGGGTGTCGAAATCAAGCATGTGTACCTGCAAAAGGACCGCACCACGCTGGGCCGCAAGCCGTACAACGACATCGTGCTGGACAACCTGGTCGTCAGCGGCGAGCACTGCGCGTTTGACCTGCAGGGCATCGCCGATGTCTACATCGAGGACCTCGGCAGCACCAACGGCACCTACATCAACGGGCAGATGATCAAGTCGCGGCAGCTGCTGCGCAACAACGACGTCATCACCATCGGCAACTTCCGGGTGCAGTACCTCAGCTCGTCGGAGCACGAGGCGCCAGAAAAACCCGAGAAAACCATGGCCATGTCGCTCGATGCGCTGGGCCTGCCGGGCACCACGGGCGTCATGCATGCCAGCCTGCGGGTGCTGTCGGGCACCTCGGCCGGGCTGGAGGTGCCTGTGGTCAAGGCGGTCACCACCTTTGGTCAGCCGGGCGTGGCGGTGGTGTCGATCTCGCACCGGCGTGACGGCTATTACGTCGTGCGCATGGATGGGCCAGTTCAGCCCACGCTGAACGGCCAGCCCATCGGCCCGCGGGCCTTGCTGCTGGCCAGCCGCGACATCCTCAACCTGGCAGGAACCGAGATGGAGTTTGTGCTCAAGGAAGTGTGACCGTCAGGGCATGGCCTGTATAAACCGGGCATGAACAAAAAAGCATCCCCTCCGGCGCTGGCTGCGGCGCATGGCGCCAGCGGGCTGGTTTATTCCACTGAATCAGGGCGCATGTGCCCGAACTGTCGCGAGGCCGTGGCAGCCTGCGTGTGCGGCAAGGCCGTCGTGCCGCCAGCCGGTGGCCCGGTGCGCGTGACGCGCCAGACCAAGGGGCGAGGTGGGAAAACCGTCACGGTTGTCACCGGTTTGCCGCTGGAGGCGCTGGCGCTCGCACAGCTGGCCAAGCAGCTGAAGGCGGCCTGCGGCTCGGGCGGCACCGTGAAAGAGGGCGTGATCGAAGTGCAGGGCGACCATGCCGATCTGCTGGTGGCGGTACTGAACAAGCAAGGTCACGCGGCCAAGAGGGCGGGTTGAGCCCGCCTCGAAAGCCACACCCATGAACCCCGAAGACCCGCAGAAGCTGGTGACGCTGAAAATGCCCTTTGGCAAACACCAGGGCGTGCTGATTGCCGACCTGCCCGGCAACTACCTCAACTGGTTTGCGCGTGAAGGCTTTCCCAAGGGAGAAATCGGCCGCCTCTTGGCCCTGATGCAGGAGATCGATCACAACGGCTTGAAGCCGCTGCTGGATCCGCTGCGTGGGCCTTCGCGCGGGCCGTCTCGCTGACTCTTTGGATAGTGTGGCGTCAGGTGCTGATTTGCTGGATGGCTTTCGCCGCCTCGGTGACCAGCGCCGGGCCCTTGTAGATGAGGCCGGTGTAAATCTGCACCACATCGGCCCCGGCCTTGATTTTCGAGACTGCATCGGCGCCGCTCATCACGCCGCCCACACCGATGATGGGAAAGCCCTTGCCCAGCGCCGCACGCAGCTGGCGAATCACCGCGTTGCTGGGCGCTAGCACCGGCGCACCGCTCAGGCCGCCGGTTTCTTCGGCATGGCGCATGCCTTTCACTGCCTCGCGGCCCAGCGTGGTGTTGGTAGCCACCACACCGTCCATGGCATGGCGCTGCAGTGTCGCCGCAATCACGGCAACCTGGGCTTCGTCGAGGTCGGGCGCGATCTTCACAAAAATCGGTACGCGCTTGCCATGCTGCCCAGCCAGCACTTCGCGCCTCTCGGCAATGCGGCCCAGCAGGGCGTCGAGCGCTTCATCGCTTTGCAGCGCACGCAGGTTTTTGGTGTTCGGGCTGGAGATGTTGACCGTTACGTAGTCGGCATGCGGGTACACGCCATCGAGGCACAGCAGGTAATCGTCGACCGCGTTTTCTATCGGCGTGGCGGCGTTCTTGCCGATGTTCAGGCCCAGCAGCAGGCGCCCTGCCGATCCGGCGGCGGCCTTGCGCACCGCCGATTTCTGGACGTTGGCCAGAAAAGCCTCCAGCCCGTCGTTGTTGAAGCCCAGCCGGTTGATCAGCGCGTTGGCCTCGGGCAGGCGGAACATGCGCGGCTTGGGGTTGCCCGGCTGGCCCATCGGTGTGACGGTGCCCACCTCGACAAAGCCAAAGCCCATGGCTGCCAGCCCGTCGATACAGCGGGCGTTCTTGTCCAGCCCGGCTGCCAGACCGATCCGGTTGGGAAACTTCAGCCCGGCCAGCTCGATCGGGTCACTGACCCGGCTGCCGCAGTAGGCCAGCGACAGAGGCGTGCCCTGTGTCCGGGCCAGCGAGGCCATGGTCAGGTCGTGCGCGGTTTCGGGGTCGAGGCCAAACAAAAAGGGACGGGCGAGGGCGTAAGGCAGCAGGGACATTGGATAATTGGGACCAGGTGGCGGTAGTGGCTGATTGTCTCAAACCGCCATGATGCCTTTGCAACCCCTTATTCCACCCCCTTCC
>CALSAU010000316.1:0-3665 GCA_943372985.1 Polaromonas sp. YR568
CTTTGGCCTCGTCCAGCGCGACGGGTCGGTGCGAAGCGCATGCCGACGCGGGAACGCCTGTGGTAGTGGCGCGGGTGGGTGTGCGATCACCGCACCCGACGATCGCGAGTGCGATGAGCATGAGGCCGAGTTGTTTGGTCATGTGGAGGGCCTTGCGAGCGGGTACAACAGCCTTTGAGGTTGCAGCGGCGCGGTCACGCTGGGTCATCCCTCTGCGCCCGATAAGTCGTTTGGACAAAACCAAAATCGTAGGCTTTGGACGAGACGAGGCGCAGCTTCATGTCGCCCGGCAGCTCACCGAAAAGCCGCCGTCCCGCACCTAGCAACACAGGAATCGTCGTCACCGTGAGTTCGTCAATCAGCCCTTCTGACAAGAAGCTCTGGATGACCTGGCCACCGTCAACATAGGCATGTTTGCAGCCGCCGGTGCCGAGGCGATGGAGCAGCGCGTGCGGCGCCTCGGTGCTGGCCTCCAGTTGAATGCCCGATCCTTGCAGAAACTGAACAGGTCTGGAGGTGAGAACCACCACGCGTTTGCCCTCATACGGCCACGGTTCAAAGGTGGCCACCTGGTCGTAGGTGTTCCGCCCCATGATCAATACGTCTACCGTGCTCATGAACTGGGCATAGCCGCAGTCTTCACTGGCGGGTACGGTGCCATTGGCTTCCATGAGCCAGTCAATCGCACCGTCTTCGCGGGCGATGAAGCCGTCAAGGCTGGTGGCGATGTAAACAGATGCAGCGATGGTCATGCAGGAAATTCCATTCGGTGTTTGTGCTTGTGTTTCTATTTGGAGTCGGACTCAGGCCGCCACCGAGTGCGCCTGAAGGTTGACATGCAGGCTCTCGCGCATGGCCCTGAAGATGGCGGCCAGGTTGTCCATGCCGGGATTTCCGTGGGGGGACAGCATTCTGTGCAGGCTCTTGCTGGGTTTGGCGACCACGGTGGCGAGCTGCTCAAAGCCAATGGTGGCATTGACCAGATCGCGCAAGATGAGTCGGGCGGTTTCAGGCTCGCCGTTGAGGAACAGCGTGGCGGCCTCGTCGAGCAGCGCCTGCGCAAACAAGGGGTCGCGTTGTGCGCGCTGGGTGACGGTTTCCTTGAAGTCTCTGGTCAGTGCCATGGTTTCTACCTTTTGTGCTTTTTGGCTGATTCGGAGGCCACTGCTTTCTTGCGGCGCTTGTATTCAGTCAGCAGTTCTTTCGCCCGGTCGATGTCGCGCTGCTGTCCCCGCTTGATGCCACCACCAAGAAGAACAATGAGCGTGTCGCCGTCCCTGGCCAGATAGATCCGGTAGCCCGGACCCCAGTCAATGACATATTCACCCATGCCATCAAACCACTTGATGCTGGAGGTGTTGCCCATCTCCATTCGAAGCTTGGCCACGGTGACTTTGGCCGCAGCTTCTGGCGAGAGGCTGTCAAACCAGTCCTTGTAGGGGTTGGAGGCATCCTCGCGGAGGTACTCTTTAACCTGCACATCGAGTCCTAATGGTAACACATGCGTTACCTTTGATGGTTGGCTCTGGTGTCGGTGACTGAACAGCTACGAATGGGTTGAAGAAATGCCGTCCGCGCATCACACACCCCCCTTCAAAGCCCGCCGGTACTGCACCGCCTCCGCCACATGGCTGACTTGTACCTGCGCGGCGCCGGCCAGATCGGCCACGGTGCGGGCGACTTTCAGGCAGCGGTGAATGCTGCGGCCGGACCAGCCCAGGCGGGCGGCGGCGGTGTGGAGAAATTTCGCGGCTGCGTCGTCGAGCTGGCACTGTGCGTCGATGGCGCGGCCTGCCAGTGACTGGTTGGCGCTGCCCTGGCGGGCGATGGCGCGATCGCGGGCGGCCACCACGCGTTGCTGGATGCTGGCGGTCGCCTCACCCGGTGGCGTGTTCACCAGCTCGGCGGCGGCCAGTGCGCCCACTTCCACATGCAGGTCGATGCGGTCAATCAGCGGCCCACTCAGCTTGCCCTGGTAGCGGCTGATCTGCTCCGGAGAGCAGCGGCAACTGCGTTGCTGCGAGCCAAGGTAGCCGCAGGGGCAGGGGTTCATCGCGGCGACTAATTGGAAGCGCGCGGGGAACTCGGCCCGCTGCGCTGCCCGGGCGATGGTGATGGTGCCGGACTCCAGTGGTTCCCGCAGCGCCTCCAAAGCGGCACGGGGAAACTCGGGCATTTCATCAAGGAACAGCACCCCGCCGTGGGCCAGCGAGATTTCTCCCGGCCGTGGCGGCGATCCGCCGCCCACCAGCGCCACCGCGCTCGCCGTGTGATGCGGCGCGCAGGTGGGGCGCACGCCCCAGTGTTCCAGCGCGAAGCGGCCACCGAGCGATGCGACCGCTGCACTTTCCAGCGACTCCTGCGTGGTCATCGGTGGCAAAAGGCCGGCAAATCGCTGCGCCAGCATCGACTTGCCCGAGCCGGGCGGGCCCATCATCAGCACGCTGTGGCCGCCAGCCGCAGCGATTTCCAGTGCGCGGCGGGCGGCGGCCTGGCCCTTGACGTCGGCCATGTCGGCGCAGCGGGTGGCCGGGGCGGGCGGGGTGGGTGCCACGCGCGCCCAGCCCGACAGAGCTTCGGGTGCGGCATTGCCAGGCAAAAACTGTCGCACCACGTCCAGCAGATGGTGGGCGCGGTAAATTTCGGCTTCCGGCACCAGCGCCGCCTGCTGCGCGCTGCCTTCGGGCAACACCAGCCTGGGCGCGGGCTGGGTGGATTCGCGTGCCTGCTGGATGGTGGCCAGGCTCATCGCCAGCGCGCCCTTGATGGGCCGCAGGTCGCCGCCCAGCGACAACTCCCCGGCAAACTCGTAGCCTGCCAGCCGCGCGGCATCAACCTGTCCGCTGGCCGCCAGAATGCCCAGCGCAATCGCCAGGTCGAAGCGGCCCGAATCCTTGGGCAAATCGGCCGGGGCCAGATTGACGGTAATTCTTTTGTTGGCTGGAAACTCCAGCCCGGTGTTCTGGATGGCGGAGCGCACCCGCTCGCGCGCTTCCTTGACTTCGGTTTCGGCCAGCCCCACCAGCGTGAAGCTGGGCAGACCGTTGGCCAGATGGACTTCCACCCGCACCGGGTGCGCCTGCAGCCCCAGCAGGGCGCGGCTGTGCACTAAAGACAAACTCATTTCGGCTCCCTCTGCCGGACGCGAGGGCGGTTGGCTGCCCGCCTGCGTCCTGTTTTTGTGCTGGGAGTATCGCCCACGGGTCGCCACAAACAGGGGCTTTCTGGCCCCAAGGTGAAGAGTACCCAAGTCGTCCGGCATGCAGGCCATGCACCCGATTCATGCGGTCAATGCAGCCGACAACCGTTAATGCACCAATAAAGAGCATTATTTCCGCCCGCTCCCGGTGCATTTTGCTGAAATCGTCGGTGAATCGGCTCTGGTAGCGCCCTAAAGGTGCGTCAGGCGGTGCCCGCCGTGCATCCGGTGGCTCGGCTGGGAGGCTTTTGGCACGTTACGTGCTAAGTCCCTTCCGCGTATGTGAGTCATGTTCGGAGCTTGTGCTGAGGGCTATCAACTAGATAGGCAGTAGATAGCGATTCACGGAAGCCCTGTCATCCGGCAGAGGCGGTGCCCGAGGCGCCGCTTTCCCATTCATCCTTGGAGGAAATCTGAAAATGAAACTAGTAACGGCCATCATCAAACCGTTCAAGCTGGACGAGGT
>CALSAU010000317.1:0-3654 GCA_943372985.1 Polaromonas sp. YR568
GGCCGCAGTGCAAGGCGCCGATTCTGGTGGTGGGGCACCAGCCCACGCTGGGCCAGACCATCGCGCGGCTGATGGGGCTGCAGGAGAGCGAGTGCGCCGTCAAAAAGGGCTCCATCTGGTGGCTGCGTCACCGGGATCGGGATGGCACCAACCAGACGGTTGTGGTGACGGTGCAGTCACCAGAAGTGATGTAAATCGGCTTTCAAGAGACGGTGAGCAGCCGGGAGTCCCGGCAGCGCAACCAGGCTCAGGCCTGCTTGTCGGCAGCCGGGCGACCGGTCTTGATGGCGGGCACCTGCTCCATCGCCGCCAGAAAACCAGCGTCTGGCAGGCTGGCGAGAAGTTTGATGCCCGCGCGCAGCAACTCGCTTTTCTTGGCGGGGCGCGTCAAGCGGTTGGCCCGCTGTTTGAGTTCCTCCAGAACAACATATTCAAGCTTGGGAATGGTGAAGCTGTCTCTCACCAGCTTGGGCTTTTTCGGTTTCTCCACCTTTTTGGTCTTGGGCGCTTCAGCCGCCTTGGCAGAAGGCTTGCTGGAAACCGGGCGTGCTGGCGCCTTGCTGGCCGGCCGCTTCTTCACCGCTGGCCTGGTGGGTGATGGAGCGCCCGCTCCCCTTTTTCGGGTCGCGGTAGCGGATTGGGGTGGAGAGGTTTTTTTTGCAGTAACCATGAAAAGCCCTTGTCGGAATCTGAAACTGAAACTCAAAGTGAGACTGAAGCTGAGGCGCTTCAGTCAAACGGTGTAAACAGTTTATACGGTTAATCCGACGCGGGTCAACATGGGTGGTGTGGAGTGCCTGCGCGCAGCAGGCGATCTGCACCTCAGGCGGTGGACACCAGCAAGGTCCACGGTGTTTTTTGCCAGGCCACCATTTCCTCGCGCAGCAGGTGTGCCGACTGCGGAAAGGCGTCGGCCCAGCCGGCGCGGCAGTTCAGGACAAAAATCCGGCCGGGCTCAGCGCCGCAATCGAATTGCATGCCCTTGAGATCCGGGTCGCGGCGAGCGTGGCACAGGATGACCGCCAGACGCAGGCAAATCAGCTGCTGGATGAAAGTGCGGTCTTCAAAGTTGACCTCCAGCTTGCGCAGCTTGCCGCGGTGCCCCAGCACCAGCTGGCTGAGCCGGTGCAGTTCTGCCAGCGCGAAGCCCGGGGCGTCGGCGTTGTCCAGAATATAGGCGCCGTGCTTGTGGTAATCGCTGTGTGAAATCTGGCTGCCGATTTCATGCAGTTGTGCCGCCCACTGCAGCTTGCGCCTGAGGCGGGCTGACTCCGGCTCTGGCCGGCCAGAGTCGACCATGGTGAACAATTGCAAAGCCACGCGGCTGACCCGCTGCGCCTGGGCGGTGTCTGCACTGAATTTGGTCGACAGGCGCTGAACCGTGGTCGAGCGCAGATCGGTCTGGTCCTGCTCCCTGTCGAGCAGGTCGTACAGCACGCCGTGGCGCAGCGCTCCCTGGGCTGTTTCCATGCGGTCGATATCGAGCTGCTCGAACACCGCCCGCAGCACGCTGATGCCCCCGCCAATCACGGCCCGACGGTCGTCTTTCATGCCTTCGAGCCGCAGCTTGTCTGCGCTTTGTGCCTTGATCAGGCGGTCCAGCAGCCAGTCCAGTCCTTCGCGGGTGACCACACCGGCAGGCCATCCAGACGAGCTCAGGGCGTCGCTGACGGCACCTATCGTGCCGGAAGAGCCATAGGCCACATCCCAGGCGCCCTGGTGGTACACGTCGATGGCTTCTTCCAGCACCGCCTTGGCCGCAATTTCGGCCATTTCAAAGGCCCGCGGGGTGAACAAGCCCTGCGGAAAGTACTTCATCGACCAGGCAACGCTACCCACCCGGTAGGACTCCATGGTGCGCGCTTCCAGCCCCTGACCCAGAATCATCTCGGTGGAGCGGCCGCCGATGTCCACCACCAGGCGGCGCTCATCCGACTGCGGCAACAGGTGGGCCACGCCCTGATAGATCAGCCGGGCTTCTTCACGGCCCGAAATCACGTCAATCGGAAAGCCGAGGATTTTGGCGCCACGGGAGATGAACTCCTCGCGGTTGCGGGCCTCGCGCAGCGTCTGTGTGGCCACCGCGCGCACCTGGGGCCGTTTGAAACCCGCCAGGCGTTCGCCAAACCGGGCCAGGCAGTCCCAGCCGCGCTGCATGGCCTCGGCGGTCAGGTTACGGTCTGCGTCCAGCCCGTTGCCCTGGCGGACGGTCTCTTTCAGGTATTCGGTGCGGTTGATGCGGCCGTGGTCGAGGCGGCCGATTTCGAGGCGAAAGCTGTTGGACCCGAGGTCCACAGCGGCGAGGAGGGTGCCGTTTTGCATGTCGGTTGTTGTGGTTTTCACCTCAGCATAGCAAAGCTGGCAGGGCTTCGTCGTTCGGCGGGTGGGCCATGGCGGCCGAGATTGGCCGAACTCCAGCGAGGCAGGGGTCAACCGGACGGAACAGGAATCAGGAACAGGGCTGGCCATTGTCCTTCCGGCCAGACGGTGAAACCGGCTCACATCGGCGCTGCAGCGGGCCAAGGCGGGTGGTTGGTGCTGAAAACCACGAATAACCACGAATAATTGGCTGGCCGACCGGAGCAAAACGTTCATGCAATTGTCATGTACTTGTCACACTCGGCTTCTACAGTCTGGGTTGTTGATTCGTTTTCCAACCCGTAAGGAGCCACATGAAACACAAGCGCGTTTTCCTCAAGGCAATGGCCGTCGCTGCCTTTGCCACCTTTGGCATGAGTTCCGCCATCGCAGCCGATATCACCGGCGCTGGCGCTACCTTCCCATTCCCTATTTATGCCAAATGGGCTGAAGCCTACAAGAAGGAAACCGGCACCGGACTGAACTACCAGTCGATCGGTTCGTCCGGCGGTATCCGCCAGATCCGCGCCAAAACCGTTGCCTTCGGTGCAACCGACGCGCCGGTGCCTGGTGCCGATCTGGACAAAGACGGCATGGTTCAGTTCCCCGCCATCATCGGCGGCACGGTGCCTGTGATCAACGTGGACGGCTTCAAGCCGGGTGAACTGCGCGTGACCGGCCCCGTGCTGGCCGAAATGTTCCTGGGCAAGATCGCCAAGTGGAACGATCCCAAGCTCGTCGCCCTGAACCCTGGCAAGACGCTGCCTGACCAGAACATCACCGTGGTGCACCGCGCTGACGGCTCCGGCACCACCTTCAACTGGACCGACTATCTGACGGTCGTCAGCAAGGAATGGGCTGACACCGTGGGCCGCGGCGCTGCCGTCAAATGGCCTGCAGCATCGTCTGTCGGCGGCAAGGGCAACGAAGGCGTTGCCGCCAACGTCAACCGCGTTAAGGGTGCGCTGGGTTACGTGGAATACGCGTACGTCAAAAAGAACAACATGAACTTCCTGCAGCTGCAGAATGCTGAAGGCAAATACGTGAGCCCGGATGACTCCGCATTCGCCGCTGCGGCAGCGGGTGCCGACTGGTTCAGCGTTCCCGGCATGGGCATTTCCATGGTCAATGCCAAGGGTGCCAACAGCTGGCCGGTGAGCACGGCTTCCTTCATCCTGATGTACAAGAATCCGGCCGATAAAGCACAGTCTGCCGAGGTGTTAAAGTTCTTTGACTGGGCTTTCAAGAACGGCAAGGGGATGGCTGCTGAGCTCGACTACGTGCCTCTTCCTGACG
>CALSAU010000318.1:0-3637 GCA_943372985.1 Polaromonas sp. YR568
CGCGCACTGCCAGGGCAAAGGCCAGGCGGATGCCGACATCGCCAGCGGCCCTGGCAATTTCAGCGGCCTCATCCGGAATCGACATCAACCCGCTGGGCCGTGTGTAGTGGACCATCATGGCCGCGCAGCCGCCGCGCACTGACCGCGCCATCGAAGCCGCGGCTTGCAAATAGGGGTCAGGCGGGGTGCCCAAGGCCGAGCGCAAGATCCACGTCTCCAGCGGCATGTTCAGTGCGCCGAACGAAGATCCGGTCGGCCGGGCGTGGTCATGCGCGTTGACAAGCGCCGGCAGCAGCAGCCTGCGCGGGCCGGCAGCGGGCTCGGACATCTGCTCGATGCGCTCGATCAGCCCACCCTTGAGCGTCAGGCGGACGTTTGAAAGAACGCCCGCGCGTTCTCCTGCAAAGCAGCCAGCCGCCTCGACGACGCGATCGCCACTGAGAGCGCTGGATGCCATGGCTCAGTTCGCCGTGTAAACCAATGAGCGCTCAGCCCGGGGCGGCAGGAACTGGCGATTGAAGATTTCGGAGGGCGCCGGCACGCGGGTGAGTTGGTAGCCTTCGACGACGATGCCGATGGCGCGCGCCATGCGGGCGTCCTTGACGTCGCCGATGCCGATCTCTTTCATTTCGGGAGAGACAATCAGCTCGGTGAAGGAATACTGCATCCGGCGCTTTTCAACTGCCTCGTTGATGAGGTTGTCATAGGCCATCGTGGACTTCATGCCCAGGTTCTGGTCTTTCGCGATTTCCATCATCGCCTTGTTGGTGGCCCGCACCAGGCCAGCCACAGCCTTTGGATTTTCCCGGATCATCTTCTGCGACACCATCAGGCCGTTCGAGTAGAGATCCATGCCGTGCTCACCGAAGGGCATCCAGTTGAAGTCTTTCTCCGGGTCCTGGCGGTTGAGCACCAGATTGAAATAGCTGGTGATGTTGAACACCAGAGCGCCATCGATGTCGCCCTTGATCAGCAGCGGCTCCTGAAGATTCGGTGCCATGTTCGACACCTTGATCTTGCTGGCGTCGAGCCCGTTTTTCTGGATGAACACCGGCAGCAGGCGCGTGGTGGGCGTCCCCTGTGCGCCGCCGAGGTTTTTGCCTTCCAGATCTTTCGGCTTCGTGATGTTGGCCGACTTCTTGGTGACGATGGCAAACGGCGGCCGGTTCCACATCTGATACACCATGACCGGCGCCTCACCGGGCTTCAGCGAAGCGTTCTGAATGATCGCGTTGACGTCGCCGAAGCCGGCGTCATAGGCGCCACCCATGATGCGAGTGACCGTGGCACCGGAGCCTTCGCCCTGGTCGATGACGACATTGAGCCCCTCGGCCTTGTAGTAGCCCTTGTCGCGTGCCACGAAGAACGCCGCATCCGAGCCCTGCGTCTTCCAGCCCAATGTAAACCTGATCGTCGTCTCCTGCGCCTGCGCGACATTGGCGAATAACAGGAGGGCCGCGCCCGCCCCGGCAATGGTTCTGAACAAGAAGTTGAGCATGGTGGTTTCCTTGGTGGTGGGTTGAGAGGTGGACATCTGTGGGAATCAGGCGGCGATCAGGTCGTTCTTGCGGTTGGCCCAGCCGGTGACACGCATCTCGACCAGAGAAAAAATCGCATAGAGCGCAACGCCAAGCCCCGCAAGAATGAACAGGCCTGCAAAAACCAGCGGGGTGTTGAAGTTGGAAGAGGCGGACATCATCACGTTGCCGATGCCGCGGTTGGAGGCCACGGTCTCGGCCAGCACTGTGCCGACGAAGGCGTAGGTCACCGACACCTTGAGCGAGGCGAAGAAAAACGGCATGGTGCGCGGCAGCCCGACGTTCCAGAGGATGTCGAGCTTCTTCGCGCCCAGCGCCTTCAACACATCCTCCAGCTCCGGCTCAGTCGTCGCCAGGCCGGTGGCGATATTGACGACTATCGGGAAGAAGCAGATCGCCAGAGACGTCAACACCGCCGGCACCGTGCCCGAGCCGAACCACAGAACGAAGATCGGCACAACGGCGACCTTGGGGATCGACGAAAAGCCGATCAGCAGCGGATAGGCCGTGTCATAGGCAATGCGCGAGGAGCCGATCAGCGCGCCGAGCAGCACACCGAGCATCACGCCCAGTGCGAAGCCGACCATGGTGGTGGAGATGGTCTGGACGACGTGCGGCCACAAGACCGGCATGCGGACCCACAGTGTCTGGAAGATCTGGCTGGGGCGCGGAAGCACCAAATCCGACATGCCCGAGGCGAGGCAAAAAACCTCCCATGCCGCAAAGAAGAGGACGATGAGGGCGACTGATGAGCTGCGGCGGCGCCATGTTTCGCTGGTCATTGGGTAGCACTCTCGGTGGTGGAAGGTGCACGCGCGGCCACGATCAGATCGCGCAGCTCCTGGTTGAGCGTGACGAACTCCGGTTCAAAGGTCATGGCAATGGTGCGCGGGCGGGCAAATTCAACTGCACTGTCGGCCAGGATGCGGCCCGGCCGCGCGCTCATCACGCAGATGCGACTGGCCAGGAAGCCGGCTTCCTTCAGGTCATGTGTGACCAGCAGCACTGTCGGCTTGCGGGCCAACCACAGGTCCTGCAGCACACCCCAAAGCTCCTCGCGGGTGAACTGGTCGAGGGCACCGAAAGGCTCGTCGAGCAGCAGCAAGCGCGGCTCGTGGATCAGCGCACGGCAGAGATTGGCGCGCTGGAGCATGCCGCCTGACAGCTGCCAAGGGAAATGGTTGGCAAAACCGCGCAGGCCCACCTGCTCCAGCAGGGCATGCGCCCTGTCGCGAAACTCAGTCTTTTGTTTGGCGCGGTACTGTGACCGGAAGGGCTCGACGATCTTGAGCGGAAGCATGATGTTCTTCTCGATCGTCATCCAGGGCAGCATGGTCGGGTTCTGGAACGCCATGCCAATCCGCAGTGCCTTGGCCGCGACCTCGCGCCCGCCGACCACCACGAGGCCGGAGGTCGGGGCGACCAGCCCGCCAACAAGCTTGAGGATGGTCGATTTGCCGCAGCCGGAGGGGCCTACCAGGGCGACAAAGTCACCATCGTCGATGCGTATTGAAGTCGGTGACAGTGCAGGTACCGCCTTGTCTCCCCTGCCAAAGGTCACTGCGGCTTCCGAGAGCTCAATTGCGAGCGCGGGCATTGGAGACACCAGCGTATCTGCAGAATCGGCCTGCTCCAGACCCCCGGCGATGGCGCGGGAGACCATCACCGGGCTGCGGCCGCTCGCGAGCGCGGCATGTCCCATGGCGACATCTGTAAAGGGCAGGCGGGTGTCAGACACGAGGAGTGCAACCCTTGTAGGAACCCGTAGGGCAGCCCTTATTGCAGCTTGCTTCGCTGGCGCGAGATCCTGGTCGAGTCATGGGCGTTCTCCGATGCATGTGCGGTTGATTGCGTGAGTCGGCTGCTTGCAGCCATGCAACCGGTAATGCAAGCGTCGTGCCAATGTCCACAAAGCACGACATTTCTTGTTCACACAGCACCACGTGAATTGCACACAAGTCGGCACGTGTCTTGCATCCAGCCTTGCGGCAGCCGCTGTTGTGCTGCTAGCTGGAAGACTAGAAGACTGGAAGACACCATGCCCCCTGAAGCTCACCCCAATGCCGCTGCGAGGAACGTCGATGAATCGCAGATGGACG
>CALSAU010000319.1:0-3631 GCA_943372985.1 Polaromonas sp. YR568
GCTTCGGCATCCTGGTGCTCAACCAGATCTCCGAGCGCGGCCTGCAGCGCCTGCCGGCGTCGCGTTATCACACCGGCAAGGACATCGCCGCGCCCGACGCCGTGCTGGTGCGCTCGGCCGACATGCACGCGATGCCCATCCCGGACAGCGTTCAGGCGATTGCACGTGCCGGCGCCGGCACCAACAACATCCCGGTCGCGGCCATGAGCCTGCGCGGCGTGCCGGTGTTTACCGCGCCGGGCGCCAATGCCAATGCCGTCAAGGAACTGGTGCTGACCGGCATGTTGCTGGCGGCGCGCAACATCGCACCGGCGCTGCGTTTTGTCGGCGCGCTCGATCCGGCCATGCCGGACATGGACAAGGCGGTGGAAGAGGGCAAAAAAAACTTCGCCGGCTTCGAGATCGCCGGCCACACCCTGGGCATCGTCGGCCTGGGCCGGGTCGGCTGCCTGGTCGCCGACGCGGCCATCAAGCTCGGCATGAACGTCCTGGGATACGACCCGGACATCACGGTGGATGCGGCCTGGAGCCTGCCGGCCCAGGTGAAAAAAGCCGCCAGCGTGGCCGAGGTGTTGAAGAACTCGGACTTCGTGACCCTGCATGTGCCGTTGGTGGCGGCCACCCGCGACCTCGTCAATACGGACAAGCTCCAGCTGATGCGGGCCGGCGCGGTGCTGCTCAATTTTTCGCGCGAGGGTGTGGTCAACGACGCCGCCGTGCTGGCCGCGCTGGCTGCGAAACAACTGCGCGCCTATGTCTGCGACTTTCCCTCGGCAGCGCTCAACCATCACCCGGGCGTGATTGCGCTGCCGCACCTGGGCGCCTCCACCCGCGAAGCCGAGGACAACTGCGCGGTGATGGTGGCGGACCAGCTGCGCGACTACCTGGAACACGGCAATGTGGTCAACGCGGTCAACTTCCCGGCGGTGAGCCTGGCGCGCGAATCGGCCTGGCGCGTCGCGATTGCGAATGCCAATGTGCCCAACATGCTGGGCCAGATATCCACCGCGATGGCGCAGGCCGGCCTGAACATCCACACCATGGTCAACAAGTCGCGCGGCGACATGGCCTACACCCTGGTCGACGTGGACAGCCCGGTGAGCGAGGCGGAGCTGGCCCACCTGCGCGCCATCGAAGGCGTGCTGGCGCTGCGTTACCTGCCGGACGCTGCTTTCCAGGGTTTGCCGCGGCGAAGTTCCTGAGGTGCGCGCAGGGCGTTTGGCGGCCGCGGTGGTGCTTGTCTTCGTACGGCAGTAGGATGGAGACAGTGTCAAAACCAAGAAAAAAGGAGTTCACCATGGCCCACGCATTCGCCAGCACCCTGAAAACCTTCAAGACCGCCTCCGGCAAGACCGGCAAGTTCCACTCGCTGCCGGCGCTGGCCAAACAGTTTCCCAAAGTCGCGCGCCTGCCGGTGTCCATGCGCATCGTGCTCGAGTCGGTCCTGCGCAACTGCGACGGCAAGAAGGTCAGCGCCGAACATGTGCGGCAACTGGCCAACTGGTTCCCCAATGCCGACCGCAGCGACGAGATTCCGTTCGTGGTGTCGCGCGTGGTGCTGCAGGACTTTACCGGCGTGCCGCTGCTGGCCGACCTGGCCGCCATGCGCAGCGTGGCCGCGCGCATGGGCAAAAAGGTGGCGGCCATCGAGCCGCTGGTGCCGGTGGACCTGGTGGTGGACCACTCGATCATGATCGATTACTACGGCACCAAAAATTCGCTGGACCTGAACATGAAGCTGGAATTTCAGCGCAACCGCGAACGCTACGAGTTCATGAAGTGGGGCATGCAGGCGTTCAGCACCTTTGGCGTGGTACCGCCGGGCTTTGGCATCGTGCACCAGGTCAACCTGGAATACCTGGCGCGGGGCGTACACAAGACCGCAGGCGGTGTGTACTACCCCGACACCCTGGTGGGCACCGACAGCCACACGACCATGATCAACGGCATCGGGGTGGTGGGCTGGGGTGTGGGCGGCATCGAGGCCGAGGCCGCCATGCTGGGCCAGCCGGTGTACTTCCTGACGCCCGACGTGGTGGGCTTCGAGCTCACCGGGCGGCTGCGCGAGGGCTGCACCGCCACCGACCTGGTGCTCAGCGTGACCGAGATCCTGCGACAGCACAAGGTGGTGGGCAAGTTCGTTGAGTTTTTTGGCGAAGGCACGCGCACGCTGGCGCTGCCCGACCGCGCCACCATTGCCAACATGGCGCCCGAATATGGCGCCACCATGGGCTTCTTCCCGGTCGATGAAAAGACAATTGATTACTTCACCGGCACCGGGCGCACCAAGGCGGAGATCGAGGCATTCGAGGCCTACTTCCGCGCGCAGGGCCTGTTCGGCGTGCCCAAGGCAGGTGACATCGACTATTCGCAGGTCATCAGGCTGGACCTGGGCGACGTGACGCCCAGCCTGGCCGGCCCCAAGCGGCCGCAGGACCGCATCGAGCTGGGCCGGGTGGCGCAGCAGTTCACGTCGCTGTTCAGCAAGCCCGCCGCCGACAACGGTTTCAATCAGGATGCCCAGGTGCTGCTCACGCGCCACCTGGTGCACCCGTCGGGCGACACGCCTACCCCCAAAGTGCCCGACAACCCGCCGTCACCCGAAGGCGCATCGCGCACCTTGGGCGAAATGGAAAGCAACAAACCCAAGCTGGCGGCCGCCCAGCACGAGGCGTCAGCGCCGGTCAAAACGTCCAGGGGCATCACCATCGGCAACGGTGATGTGCTGATCGCAGCGATCACCAGTTGCACCAACACCTCCAACCCCAGCGTGCTGCTGGCGGCCGGCCTGCTGGCCAAAAAGGCAGTGGAGGCGGGCCTGAAGGTGCAGCCGCACATCAAGACGTCCCTGGCGCCCGGCTCGCGCATCGTGACCGAATACCTGACGCAGACCGGCCTGATGCCCTACCTGGAAAAGCTGGGCTTTGCGCTGGCAGGCTACGGCTGCACCACCTGCATCGGCAACGCAGGCGACCTCACGCCCGAGATCAACGAGGCCATCACCCAGAGCGACCTGGTGTGCGCGGCCGTGCTGTCGGGCAACCGCAATTTCGAGGCACGAATCCACCCCAACCTCAAGGCCAACTTCCTGGCCAGCCCGCCGCTGGTGGTGGCCTATGCGATTGCCGGTACCGTGCTGAAAGACCTGATGACCGAGCCCGTGGGGCAGGGCAAGGGCGGCAAGGATGTGTACCTGGGCGACATCTGGCCCACCAGCGACGAGATCCACAAACTGATGAAGTTCGCCATGAACGGCAAGGCCTTTCGCGAGAACTACGCCAAGGTCAAGACCGAGCCCGGCAAGTTGTGGGAAAAGATCAAGGGCGTGCGCGGCGATGCCTACACCTGGCCGCAGAGCACCTACATTGCCGAGCCGCCGTTCTTTGCGGACTTTGCAATGGAACCTGCCGCAGCGCAGGGCGGCGCCGTGTCGGTGCAGGGCGCGCGCATCATGGCGCTGTTTGGCGACTCCATCACCACCGACCACATCTCGCCGGCCGGCTCCATCAAGGAAAGCTCGCCGGCCGGCCAGTGGCTGCTGGCCAACGGTGTGCCCAAGCCCGACTTCAACAGCTACGGCGCGCGCCGCGGAAACCATGATGTGATGATGCGCGGCACCTTTGCCAATGTG
>CALSAU010000320.1:0-3625 GCA_943372985.1 Polaromonas sp. YR568
AGGCTGGCTGGCATCGCGCGTGGACTCATTGGAGTTACCCATGATGTCGGCGGTGGCGCCAATGCGCGGCAACGACGCTTGTGCCGCACGCACCGCGTGGGCCACATCGGGCAGTTCCAGCAGCTGGCTGCAAGTGGGCGCCAATGTGGACAGGTCGTGAATCTGGTCCGGCCCGACCAGCGCCAGCACCGGCCCCTGGCCGGGCACCCACACCCGGCCAATGAGCAGGGACTGTGCGGAATCGGAGGGCAGGCAAGCGGACGGTGTCAAAAGGGCATTCATGGGAAACGGTGTGTGATGAGGTGACGGGGAACGGGATGGGCCTGTCATGTTAATCCCAGAACTGCCGGGCCGAGCAGCACCGCCCTGGCGGGAGTGCTCGTCGCGCGGCTGGCTCTGCCTCAACCCGAAAAACCCACCCAATTCGGCAATAGCTGCTATAACTCGCGTTCAAAGTGTGACCAAAGGTTCAGCACCTCCAAGGCACCACGCATCCCGGGCTGGCAGACCACCCTCATTCGCGCAAGTTACAGGAGACACCCATGAAATTGATCGACCGTTTGATACGGGTTGCCATGCTGAGCGCCATCGGCGCAGTAGGCGCGGCCATTGCATCCCCGGCCGTGGCGCAAGTTGTCAAGGTCACGCCACTGGGCGGCATTGAGGGCGAGTTCTGCCCACAAGACCGTGCCATGGTGTTCGAGGACCCGAACGGCACCCGCATTCTTTACGATCCGGGCCGCACCGTGGCTGGCGCAGACGACCCGCGCCTGGGCAAGATCGACATCATTCTGGTCAGCCACATGCATGGCGACCATGTGGGCAACATGCACACCCGGGCACCCAATGCCGGCAGCTGCGACAAGCCCGACCTGTCGGTGTCGGCCATGCCTGCCACCAGCGCGGTGAACATAGCAATTGCCAAGAAATCAAAGATCGTGACGGGCAGTGAAATGCCGCCCTTCTTCGCGGCCAAACTCAGGGCCGGCGGCGGCGACCCGGCCAACTCGATACTGGCCCGCTTCGGCGGCAGCGTGACCGTGGGCGGCGTGAAGATTGCCACCGTTACCGCACAGCACAGCAACGGCGTCGATCCAGACTACATCGGCGGCGAGCTGGGCCGGGCCATGAAGGAAGCCGGCATTGCGGGCGACGTGGGCCTGGCTACCGGCTACGTGCTGCGCTTCAGCAACGGCCTGGTGACCTACCTGTCGGGTGACACCGGCATCACCGCCGACCAGGACCTGGTGGTGCGCGGTCACTACGGCGCCAAGCTGGCCGTGATGAACATGGGCGACGGTTTCAGTACCGGCCCGGTCGAGGCGGCCTATGTCATCAACGAGCTGGTCAAGCCAGCGTCGGTGATTGCATCGCATGCCAACGAAGTCGGCACGGTGGGCGGCAAGGTGCGCACCGGCAGCAAGACCGAAGCCTTCATGAAAGCCGTGAAAGTGCCCGTGCTGGTGCCACTGTCTGGCAAGACGATGTCGTTTGACGGCGCCGGCAAGTGCACGGCAGGTTGCTGATCCACGCAACGCGTCGCTGAATCCGCAGCAAGGGCTGACTTCTAGAGTCAGCCCTTTTTCTTTGGCTCTTTCATTTTCTGCTGGCTGCGTCTGCGACGAAGGGACAGGTCAGCTCCAGAACGCCTTGAGCCGCTCATGCACCTCCGGTGCCATGGCGTCGCGTGGCGTGACCAGGGCCGAGTCCAGCGCCGTGTGGGCCAAGGACGCCGGCTTCTCGCGCCCCAGAATTCGGATCGCCTCAGCCGCAATCGACTGCGCATGGCCGGCGTTCTGCATCAGGTTGGCAATCGCTGCATCGGCGGTGACGTGCGCCTCACGCGGGTGCCAGCAGTCGTAGTCGGTCACCATCGCCAGGGTGGCATAGGCCATCTGGGCTTCCCGTGCGAGTTTGGCTTCGGGCATGTTGGTCATGCCGATCACGCTGGCGCCCATGCTGCGGTACCAGTGCGATTCGGCCATGGTGGAGAACTGCGGGCCCTCGATGCACACATAGGTTCCGCCGTGGTGCAGGCGGATTTTTTCACCCAGCCCGGCCTCTGCCACCGCGCGGGCCAGCACCCCGGAAAGGTTTGCGCAGACCGGCTGGGCCAAGGAGGCATGCGCCACCGCACCAGCGCCAAAAAAAGTACTGTCTCTTCGCCGGGTCAGATCGATGAACTGATCGGGCAGGACCATGTCCAGCGGACGCAACTCCTCCCGCAACGAGCCGACCGCAGAAAACGACACCAGATACCGCACCCCCAACTGGCGCATCGCGTGGACATTCGCGCGGTAAGGCACCTCGGAAGGAATCAGCCGATGCCCCCGGCCGTGCCGGGCCAGAAAAGCCACCGGAACGCCGTGAACCGTGCCGGTGATGACTGCATCGGACGGCTTGCCATACGGTGTGTCCACGTCGTGTGCCTGCGCACCCTGCAACGCGTCCATCTGATAGAGACCGCTGCCGCCTATCACCCCGATCAGGGCATGTGTCATGTTGAAAACTCCGGAGGTTGGGAAGATTCAGCTTGGTCGGTCCCGGCAGCGTATCCATTACAACAAAGTCAAGAGCCTGTGTGGATCGGTGTAAGCGCAGCGCCAGGCCGAACGACCAAAGTGAATAACCAGAAAGCGCACACAAGAATATCCAATCCCGATGACAGACTGCCCAATGCCTGAGAATATCCCCCAGACCTCGCCCATGCACCATTCACCACCATCCACCGGCTGGGGGCTTCTCCTCGCCAGCCGGCGGCCGGCGTGGTGACGCGGACGCCGAAGCCTCATTCCCACCCGCAGATCGGTACCCCTTGATGAAAAGACTTGTGCTGGTTGGCGGTGGACATGCGCACCTTTCGGTGCTGGAGGCTCTGGCGGTCAGGCGCCCAGCCGATACCGAGGTGACGCTGGTCACGCCTTCGACCCGACAAAACTACTCTGGCATGCTGCCCGGTTGGATTGCTGGCCACTACGCGCTGCCCGACTGCCAGATTGAACTCCAGCCGCTGGCACAGGCCGCCGGCGTTCGGCTCATTGTGGACAGCGTGGTCGGCATGGATGCCGAGCGGAACTGTGTCGGGCTCCCGGACGGCCGACATCTGCATTACGACTGGCTGTCCCTCGACGTGGGCAGCGAAACCGAAACCTCATGGCTGCAGGCGCTAGGCGACAAGTTGCTGCCCGTCAAGCCGCTGGACCATTTCTTTTCACGCTGGCCCGAGGCGCTGGCCAAAGCCCGGTCCACGGGCTCGCTCCACGTGGTGGTGGTGGGCGCTGGTGCCGCTGGCGTCGAAATCGCGCTGGCCGTGCAATTTGCGCTGGCAAGCGCTGGCGTTCAGCCGCGGGTGGACCTGATCGCCTCGGGCAACGGAGTGCTGAAAGGCCATCACCCGCGCGTGCAGGAACGGCTGCGCGATTACGCCTGGCGGGCGGGCGTGAAGCTCCATTTCCAGCGGGCCGTCGGAACCCCGGAAGGCATCCTGCTCGAAGACGGCCAGCAGATGGCGGCCGATCTGGTGATCGCGGCGACCGGGGCCCGCGCACCGGTCTGGCTGAAGTCGTCCAGACTCGCGCTCGACCCGGACGGCTACATCCACGTGGATTCACATCATCGCAGCGTG
>CALSAU010000321.1:0-3620 GCA_943372985.1 Polaromonas sp. YR568
CGGGCCCGCCGGTGAGCGCCACCTTCAGCGGCATCTTGAACTGCTCGGCAATACCCGCCAGTTGTTTGGGTGAGGAGGAAGACAGCAGCCACATCACCAGAAAAAAGGCGAACATGGCCGTCATGAAGTCGGCGTAGGCAATTTTCCAGCCTCCGCCATGGTGGCCTCCCCCCATGACAGGACGTTTGATGACGATGATGCGGCGCGCTTCGGTCATGGTGTTCCAGCCTCGCGCCGCTCAGCGTGCCTTGACTTCACGGACATGGCCGTCAAGTTCGCTGAATGAGGGGCGTTCCGTCGAGCGCAGGATCTTGCGGCCAAATTCGACGGCCAGTTGCGGCGCGTAGCCGTTCATGCTGGCCAGCAAGGTGACCTTGACACATTGGTAGACCTTGACCGAATCGGCGACCTTGTGTTCGATCAGGGACGCCAGCGGCGACACGAAGCCGTAGGCGAGCAGCACGCCCAGGAAAGTCCCGACCATGGCGTGGGCGATCAATTCGCCCATGACCGAGGGCGGCAGGTCTGCAGACGCCAGCGCATGCACAACACCCAGAACGGCGGCCACAATGCCCAGCGCCGGCAAGGCGTCTCCCACCTTGGCCAGTGCGTGAGCGGGCGCCTCTGCCTCGTGCTTGAAGGTGTCGATCTCGTGCTCCATGAGCTGGTCAATCTCGAAGGGATCGGTGTTGCCGCTGACAATCAGGCGCAGGTAGTCGGTCACAAACTCGATCAGGCCCGGATCGGCCAGCAGCATCGGATAGGGCGCAAAGACCGGGCTGTTCTGCGGATCGTCGATGTCAGACTCGAGCGCCAGCATGCCGTCCTTGCGTCCCTTGGAAAGCAGCACATACAGCAGCGCCAGGATCTCCATATAGAGTTCCTTGTCGTGCTTCTTGGAGCTCTTGAACAGTTTGGGCAGGGCTTTGAGCGTGGCGCCTATGGTGTGGCCGTCGTTTGCAACGATGAAGGCCCCGATGGCCGAGCCGCCAATCATGAGTACTTCAATCGGTTGAAACAAGGCGCCGAAATGCCCGCCCATCAGTGCATAGCCGCCGAAAACGGAAGCGAGTACCACCACGTAGCCAATACTTACAAGCACAACGCCCTCCTTTTTTTAGATGGTTTCAAGAACAGGGTCTCATGCCGTGGCGCCGTTCAGGCCCGCGCTGCGCTCATGACATCCGCAAGCCATTGCGATGAGGAAGCAGCGCTCCGCCCTTCAATCGCCACCGGTGCGACCTCAGGCACGTCGGGCCGGGCCTTGCGCGTCTTGCCGGCGCGAGACGGCGGCCGGCACAGTACGCAGACGTAACTGCCCTGGGGCTCGTGCGCATGGGCTACAAACAGTCCGGTGCAACGCGTGCAGGTGCTCAACTGCAACATGTCGCTGTCGAAAAACCGCACCAGTGTCCAGGCCCGGGTGAAATCGAGCACCGGCTCGCTGCCCTGCTGGGCGATCTGCTCCAGGTACAGCTGGTAGCTCTTGATGAGGGCCGTGATACGTGTGCAGCCGCCGTGGGTGACCATGAACCGGTAGATGTTGTAGAACATCGAGGAATGAATGTTGGACATCCAGGTCATGAACCAGTCGGTCGAAAAAGGAAGCAGCCCCTTGGGGGGCGACACGCCCTTGATCTCCTTGTACAGCTTGATCAGGCGATCCCGGCTCAGGCTGGTTTCCGCCTCCAGGAACTGCAGGCGGGCGCCCAGCTTGATCAGGTCGATGGCCAGGTGGATTTCGCCGGCTTCGCGAATGACGCTCTTAGTGGCCATGGCACACCCCACGGACCGGTCCGGCAGCGGCCAGGGCACGGCTTTGCGCAAGCTGCATCATTGGGAGGCTTCCACGTGCTGGCCCGACAGCACAATCGCTGCATGCGCCTGTTGCAGCGAAAGGTTCTTGCCATCGTGCGTGAGCGCCGAAAGAATCGGGTGATCATCGAACCGGAAACGGCACAGCAGCAGGCTGGAAGACGCCAGCTTGACAATTTGCGGCAGCGACAGGTTGCCCAGCAGGTCAGCGAGCTCCCTGCTCATTCCCAGCCGGAACATGGCCGTGGGTGCATCCTGCTTGACCAGTCGCTGGGCCAAAAGCAAGTACGTCAGGTTCAAGTCCCCAATTTCATTGATATTGTCAGTTTGCATTACAAGATTCCTCTGTCTAAATTTGCCTTTTCGGATCTGGCCGAAGGAATTCCCTTCTGTCGACCCCCGTACCACGAATTCTGGCCGTCCCGTGTAGGCCGTCATCCATGTAGCAATTTTTAACATGTTCTCCATCAAATTCAAGCTTTTTAATTAACTTTATCAAATTAGTGTGATTTAGGCGTCATTGTCGAATTAATGACAAATACTTGATTTATATCAATTCTCACCGCCAGCCAAGTCTGGTAGCGCGAGGCCGGATCCGTAATCCACGTCCATCTGGTACAGCCAGGAAAAGACCTCCCCCACCGCAAGGTACAGCTGGGGCGGGATTCGCTCATCGAGGTCAATTTGCATGAGCAGCTTCACCAGCTCGGGGGATGCATGCACATACAGGCCATGGGCCCGGGCCCGCAGAACAATTTGTTCGGCCGCCTCGCCATAACCCTTGGCCACCACCATCAGGCTCGCATCCGGGCCGGACGAAAGCGCTACCGCCGAGCTTCGGCCAGGGGTCGCTTCAGTCATGACGGGCATCCGGTGGCCCGGAATGGGCCACGGGCTCCATGCTCGCCAGGCCATCATCCGTATCAATTTGTAATGAAGTCAGGCGCAAACCGAGCCCCTCCAGACGATCAGACAAGGCCTGGCGGCCGGCAGTGAGCGTAGGCAGGCCTGGTTCATGGCTGCTTGTCAGGCTCAGTTGCAGGGTATTGCCCACCAGCGTCAGGCGCACAGCCAGGGCGCGCAAGGCCGGCAGGGTCATGGTCAGATGGGTGGTCCAGGCCGACTGCGGGGCCTCGTCACTGCCGGGACCGGGCTCGCGCGGCTCTTCATGGATTTCCCAGTCCAGCGTTGCGCCGGTCCAGGCTTCGCCGCACCAGCGAAACACCGGCACGTCGAGCAGCTCAAGCTGCTGGCGCACCAGCGCCATGGCATCCGGGTGGATGGACGCGGCGACGGGACCGGGGAGGTGAGCGCCGCGCCCATCTGCAGGGCTCACGGTGTCCGCGGCCACCTCTCCTGCCACTTCGTGAAACCTCATGCTGCGCGACCCGGCGCTGCCATCGCGGTCATAAACGGTGGATGGATGGACCGGCCGGCCCTGTGCTTCGTCCGCCGCCGGGCGCGTCGCCTGGCTTTCCCCAGCCGGCTCAGCGGACTGGTCCGCAGGCTCGAGCACGGCCTGCGGCTCCCGCATGAGTTGCTCCAGCGGCCTCGCGCCAGCGACAAATTGCTGGAGGTGGGATTCGTAAAACAGGCCCGAAATGGCCACGGTATCGGCCAGGCTGGCGGCCATCAGGTGGGCGGGCGGCGGCCGGGAAAACGCCCACAGCGGTTGCGTGCCCTGAAGTTTCAGCTTGCTGCCGCTGCTGTCTGGCGTCCTCAGGATGGCACCGATGGCACGGGCCACGCTGCTCAGGGTGAGTCCCCGCTCAGGCCCGGCAGTCGGCGCGGCGGCGCTCTCATCG
>CALSAU010000322.1:0-3618 GCA_943372985.1 Polaromonas sp. YR568
TGGATCAACTGCAGGGCAAGACGATTGTGGGCATTGACGGCACCACCGCCGCGCCGGTGATGCAGGCCTACGCCAAAACCCGCAACCTGCAATGGGACATGGCCAAGGCGGTGAACGCCGAAGCGGCGCTCGGGCAGTTGCAGCTGGGCTGGGCCTCAGGCTATGCGCGTGACGGCACCGCGCTGGCAGCGCAGATCAACAGCCTGGCCGATGCCGCCCAGTACCGCATGCTGCCTGACCGGCTGTCGGTTGAACGCATTGCGATTGCCTTCCGCAAGGACGACGCAGGCATGGCGGCGCTGGTGAACAATTCGATCAAGGCATCCATCCGCAGCGGCGCGGCGATGGGCTGGTATGACAAGTGGTTTTTGAAACCCACGAGTGCTGGTGGCAAGCCGCTGTTCGCCGAAGCACCTGCCGAGATGAAAAAGCTGCTGGCGCCCGGGCAGTAGGCGGCTACAGACGCTGCAAATGAATCAGCCGTCGTCCTCAGGTCGGGCTTCTTCTGGCAGCACGCTCGCCAGCACCTTGTCGATGCGCTTGCCATCGAGATCGATCACCTCGAAACGCCAGCCGGCGCATTCGACCTTGTCGCCGGTGCCCAGCAGTCGCCCCGAGACACTTTGCAGCAAACCCGCCACGGTGTTGTAGCGGCCGCGGTCTTCTTCCGGTAGCTCGCGAATGTCGAGCCGCGCTTTCAGCTCGGACACTGGCATCACGCCGTCAATCAGCCAGCTGCCATCGTCGCGGCGGGTAGCCCAAGCGTCGATTTGTGCACCCGGCTGCAACTCGCCGGTGATGGCTTCGAGCATGTCCATCGGCGTCATCAGGCCCTGCACCACGCCGTATTCATCAACCACAAACACCATGCGCGTGGAGCGCGCGCGGAACTGCTCCAGCAGCTCCATGCCGGTCAGCGTTTCAGGCACGAACACCGCAGGAATCGCGTAGGCACCAATGCGGTCTGCCACCGACGGGGCGTCGCCAGCCGCGTCATCACCGGCAGCACTCTGCCGAATCTGCCCGCGCAACGCCAGCAGCTTGGCTACGTTGACCACGCCCACCACGTCATCCAGGCCACCCCGGCACACCGGGTACCACGAATGGCCGGTGGCGCCGGCCTGGTCAATCGCGTGCGCCACGGTGTCAGCCGCATCCAGCCACTCGATGTCAGAGCGGGGCACCATCAGCGAGGTGAGCAGGCGGTCGTCCAGCAAAAACACGTTCTGCACCATCTGGTGCTCGTGCTCTTCAATCAGGCCGGCGTCCACGCCCTCTTCCAGGCTGGCAGCAATTTCTTCTTCGGTCACTGCGCGGCCGGCGTTCACATCCACCCGCAGCAGCTTGAGGGAGGCATGCGTGCTGATCGACAGCAGGCGCACAAAAGGCTTGGTCCCGGTGGCCACCCACATCATGGGCCGGGCCACCAGCCGGGATACGGCTTCCGGATACAGCTGGCCAATGCGCTTGGGCACCAGTTCGCCGAACACGATGGTGATGAAGGTGATGAGGGTCACGACCAGCGCGGTGGCCGAGATGTCTGCCGCGCGTGGCGAGGCGCCAAAGGTTTGAATCCACGCCGACAGCCCGTTGCTGAAGGCAGCCTCACCGATGATGCCGTTGAGCATGCCGATGGAGGTGATGCCCACTTGCACCGATGACAAAAACTGGGTTGGGTTGTCGAGCAGCCCCAGCGCAGCCTCGGCCCCCTTGTCGCCCGACTCGGCCATGGCGGTAAGCCGTGCCTTGCGGCTGGCAGACAGTGCCATTTCCGACATGGCAAACACCCCGTTGAGGAGTGTGAGAAAGGCAATCAGCAGGAAATCCATGACTCCGCAGGCAAAATGAACACATGGCACTTTACTTGATTGGCGACCTGCAGGGCTGCCATGCGCCGTTTCAGCGCCTGCTGGACACGGTGGATTTCTCGCCCAGCCGCGACCGGCTGGTGCTGCTGGGCGATCTGGTCAACCGCGGCCCAGGCTCGCTGGAGGTCCTGCGCCAGCTGATGGTTTTGGGCGATGCAGCCGAGTGCCTGCTGGGCAACCACGACCTGCATTTGCTCGCGGTGTGGCAGGGTCAGCGCAAGCCCGGGCGCAACGACACCCTGAAGGACATTCTGGAGGCACCCGACTGCACGGCGCTGATGGACTGGCTGCGCCACCGCGCCATGGCACTGCAGCGCAACGGCTGGCTGCTGGTGCATGCTGGTGTGCTGCCGGGCTGGACTGAAGCACAAACGATGACACTGGCCGGCGAGGTGGAGCATGTGCTGCGCACACCACGGCGGCGGGAGCTGAAGGATTTTTTCAGCGCCATGTACGGCAACACACCCAACCGCTGGCACGACAGCCTGACCGGCGCAGACCGCTTGCGCGTGATCGTGAATGCCCTGACGCGGCTGCGCTTTTGCACCGCTGATGGCGAGATGGAGTTCACCAGCACCGAAAGCGCTGGTGCCGCACCGGAAGGCTACTTGCCGTGGTTCGCGGTACCGGGGCGGGCTACGCGGGGCACACCGATGGCTTTCGGGCACTGGTCCACGCTGGTGACGGAATCGGCTGAAGGTACGCCCAGCGTGCGGCACAACACACTGCCGCTGGATACGGGCTGTGTCTGGGGTGGTTGCCTCACGGCGGCTCGCCTCGACAACACACCCGGTGCGTTTGAACTGGTCAGCGTGAAGTGCGAGCAGGCCATGGCACCGTCGCGGAAGACAGCCCTGAAGGCGGCCCGATAATCACCGCGGCAACATCACCGCACCATCATCACGCCATCATGGCGTATGTGATGCTGCCGCTTCCCTGAGCCGCAGCGCCAGCTTGGCAGACGCGTCGTCAGACCACACGCGCGCCATACTGGCCGCGAGCAGCAGCACGGCCGATGAAAAGTAAATCCACATCAGGATGACGACCAGCGAGCCGGCTGCGCCGTAGGCAGACACCACTGCGGCCGTGGACAGATACACCGTCATCAAATGCTTGCCCAGGGTGAACAGCAAGGCGCCGACTGCCGCGCCCATGACCAGATACCGCAGCGCCGGCTTCGGGCCGAGGCTCATCCGCATCAGCGCCACAAACAGCACGATGCAAAACACCGCTGAGGCCAGTTCGTTGATGCCCCAGGCCACCCACTCCATGGGTCCGTCGCCACCAGCCCAGCCTGACACCACCGCCAGCGCAGTGGAAACGACGAGAGACACCAACAGCAAAAAACCGAAGGCCAGAATGTAGGCCACACCGCGCAGCCGGAGCGATGCGCTGTACCACCACTTCTGCTGCGAAGGCTGGTCGCTGCCCTGGCGCCAGACCCGTTCAAAGGCGTCCTGCAGCTCGGCAAACACGCCGGTAGCGCCCGACAGCAGCAAGCCAAAGGCAAACAGCGAGGCAATGATCCCCTGCGAGGGCTCGCGCGCGCTGGACAGCGCCTGCTGCACCATCTGCGCGCCCTGCTCGCCAATCACGCTGCGAATCTGCATGACCAGGCTGGTCTCAATGTAGCTGCGGTCCAGCCACCAGCCGAGCACAGCGACCAGCAAGACCAGCAAAGGCGCCAGACTGAGAATGCCGTAGAACGACATCGCAGCACTCATGCGCAGGCCGTCGGCGTCAATCCAGC
>CALSAU010000323.1:0-3586 GCA_943372985.1 Polaromonas sp. YR568
AAGCGGGTCGTGCAGGTCATCGAGCAGTACCCTGAAACCGGGCGCCGGGTATTCCAGCTGGTCTACGACGAATTCGAGAAATTCCTCTCCAAGTTCCTCTCCCAGAGCGGCAGCGCAGCGCGGGTGGTCAGTGTGGCCCAGCAGGTCGAGCAGAAAGAGACCATGGCCATCCAGTACACCATTGAGATGCGCAAGATGCTCAATGACATGCCGGTCCGCGAGGAGATCCGCGAGTTCCTCTTCAAGGTGTGGGCCGAGGCGCTGGCCATCGCCTCAATGAAAAACGGCGCGCAGCACGAGGAAACCCTGCAGCTCAAGCGCGCCGCCACCGACCTGGTCTGGGCCGCGAGCGCCAAGCCCAACCGCAACGACCGCGCCCGCGTGATCGCCGACCTGCCCAAGCTGCTGCAATTGCTGCGGCTGGGTATGTCGTTGCTGGGTCTGGACATTCCCGCGCAGGACGCGCATTTGCGCATCATCAGTGACACGCTGGCCGATGCGTTCATGTCCAAGACCGATGCCATTCCGCCCGAGCGGGTGGACGCCATGGCCAAGCGCCTGAGCAATCTGGAAGACTACCTGTCGGACGAAGACCTGGGCGACTTGCCGCTGGACACCGACACCCTGGTCACGATGATCGGCATCGATGCCGCAGAGATCGAGATCATCACCGATGGTGGCAGCCAGCCGACAGAAGCCATGCGCGCCTGGGCCAAGGAGCTCCAGCTGGGCTCATGGTTTAGCCTGGACCACAACGCCAAGGTCAGCGAAGTCCAGTTCGCCTGGTGCAGCGATCGCAAGCAGTTGCATTTGTTCGCATCGGCCAACGGACGCAATTTCCTGATCCAGGGGCGCCGTCTGGCGGCTTATCTGCAGGCGGGCCTGCTGGTGCCGATCGAGGAAGAAACGCTCACCGTGCGTGCCACTCGCGACGCACTGGCCAAGCTGGACGCCAATCCCGAGCGTCTGCTCGGCTGAACATCCTCGGCATCTGCAGACAAGGTTTGGTGACCACGGATCTGGGCGCGCGCCACTGACTTCATCGCAGCAGATGCAGGGTGGCTAAATAACGAATTAATGCGCGAGCCGAAACTCGGTGTCGTCGCACAGCTCGTCGAGCACCAGCGCATCGGGCTCCTCCCCGAAGCTCCAGTACACCATCAGCACGATGATTTTCAGGTCGTCCAGCGTGACCGGGTCACCCGGTGCGGCCATGGCACGATCAATGACGATCTCGCGCATGTGGGGGGGCAATACGCCGGAGGATTCAAGAAAGCTGACAAAGCCCAAGCTTTGCGCACCCAGATGGGTTTGTTCGGCCACCGAGTAAATGCGCAGGCTGTCAGGGGCCTGTGCACGGATGCTGACGGATGGGCTGATCGTTTCGGTGGTGGTGCCGGAAGCAGGCAGACTGATCTGCGTGCCCTGGGCGGCAACGTTGAGACCTTCCAGCCAGATCAGTGCGGCCTGTATCTCTTCGGGTTCGAAGCCCGCCGCAGTGAGCTTGCGGCTGAGCTGGCTGGCGGCGGGGCAAGCGTCACCTTGCCAGTAGTTTTCGTAGACGTACACCAGTACTTCGAACATGTACCCAATATATCGCAGATGGACGCCCTGTCAACCGGCGGCGAGGCGCTGGAAAAGACCGCCGGGCAATCGCGCCACCAGCCCTTCGAGTTCCAGTTCAAGAAGCCGCGCCTGCAACTGCGGCGTGTCCATGCCGGTGCGGGCCTGCAGTGCGTCGAGACTGGTGACGTCAAAGCCAAGCGCCTGAATCAGCGGATCGCCGGAGGTCTCTGCTTCCTCATACGCGTCTTTATGGCCAGCGGGCACAGCCCCTGTGGCAGGCGCCAGCTGCAACTCTTCCAGCACATCCTGCGCCAGTTCCACCAGCTTGGCACCCTGCTTGATCAGCGCATGACAGCCCCGCGACTGTGGTGAGTGGATGGAGCCCGGAATCGCGAACACTTCCTTGCCCTGCTCTGCGGCGAGCCGCGCGGTGATCAGCGAGCCCGACTGTAGCGCCGCCTCAACCACCAGCGTGCCGCGTGAGAGGCCCGAGATGATGCGGTTGCGCCTCGGAAAATTCGCGGCCAGTGGTGGGGTGCCGAGATGAAACTCGCTGACGATCATGCCCTGCTCGACGATCCGGTGAGCCAGCGCGAGGTGCTTTTTCGGGTACACCCGGTCGAGGCCGGTGCCACCGACAGCGATGGTGTCGCCGCCGCCGAGCATCGCGCCGTCGTGTGCGGCACCATCGATGCCGCGCGCCAGGCCAGACACCACGCAGAGGCCGGCGCGTCCGAAGGCGCGTGCAAATTCGCGGGCGTTGCTCTCGCCTTGCGGTGTCGGGTTGCGGCTGCCCACGATGGCAATGCGCGCTGCATCGGCGCGGGCCGGGTCCACTGTGGCTGCTGCCAGACTGCCCGTCATGTACAGCATTAGCGGGGGGTCTTCGATCTGCAGCAGGCTGGGCGGGTAAGCGCTGTCGCCCAGCGTGACCACGCGGCGATGGGTGCCGCTTTCCAGCCATTGCAGTGTGGTGTCCAGCTGGGCTGCCAGCGTCGTGGGTTCACGCAGCAGGGCGCGGGCGAGCTTCTCGTTGTCGAGCTGGCTCAGCGCCGCCATCTCCTGGTGAAAAATCGCCTGGGGTGAGCCAAACGCCGCCAACAAGCGACGTGCAGCTTCGTTGCCAATGCCCGGTGTCAGGCCAAGGCGCAGCCATGCGGAAAGTTCCAGCGCTTCCATGGAGTGGTCAGCCACCGGTGGTCCGGCGGCACACGGCGAGCGTCACGCTCAGTTGGGGTTGATGACGCGGTCGCCGACCTTCACGCCGTCGGTGATGCTGAGCACCAGCGCGTAGGACAGGTGGTCGTAGGTGCGAAACACCATCAACAGGCCGTTACGTTCGTTCGGCAGCTTGATCGGGGTGCGACCGCTGTCGGTCTTGTCAATGAGGCGCGCGCCGTCTTTGATGATGGCCAGCACGTGACCGCGCTCCATGCCGTCGAGCGCGCCGCGATTGATCACCACCACCTGGTTCTCCGACGCCATGGCCACTGCGTTGCCATGCACCGACACCACCTGGCCCGTGACCGGGGTGGACGGTGCGCGCGGCGTGTACGTCAGCAGTTCGCGGGGCGGCTCGGCTACCAGCCGGTCGCCAGCGCGCATTTCTTCCTTGCCGGAAACAATGTCGATGGTTGCCGGAATGATTTCAGGCTGGATTTTCCCGTCCTTGCCTTCCACCTGCGCGACGGACTCCCCGCGCACCAACTCTGCCTTGCCAAGATAGCGGGCCTCATAGCCCAGGATTTTCTGGGTGGTCGGGTCTTTCAGCGGCGTGGCGTTGCGGAACACCCGGAAATCACGCGGCTGACCCTTGGCATCGCTGAGCGCCACGCCGGTGCCTGCGCCGCTGCCGTTCAGTCCCCGTGCATAGGCGCGGTCACCGCGGCTGAGCAGCACGCGGCCTTCCTGTGCGGCGACGATGCGCGGCGCACTGGCCAAGGTGGTTTCATCCACGATCAGTGTTTCGGTCAGAAACGGCTCGATCACATTCGGTGGCAAGGTTGGAATCGCCACATCG
>CALSAU010000324.1:0-3578 GCA_943372985.1 Polaromonas sp. YR568
CAGCGCTGCGCGGCTTCGCGCGGAAATGAACACGCGCGCGCCCTGCGCATGCAGGGCCGACGCTGTGGCGCGACCGATGCCGGTGGACGCGCCCACCAGCCACACGCTGCGCCCGCGCCAGTGCGGTTGCGGCGGATTGAGCGGCCCAAACCAGCTGCGCCGTCTATGCATGCCGGCGGGGGCGCTGCCCACGTCCGGCGGGCTGAAATCGGTCTTGATCATCGTTTTGTGAAGGACAGCGTCACTTCCCCCAGCTGAATGCCGAACTTGCTCATCACCGCCTTGTTGAGCATGACCTTGTCGTCCATCAGGTACATCCAGTCGTCAAACTGCACATTCACGATGCGCCCGTCCACCGGCAGTGCCAACGTGTACTGCCAGTTGAAGGCATTGCCGCGCTCCTGTCCGGTTGCCTCACCCACCACGTCGTCAGCTCGGCCGGTGTAGCGCCCGCCGTCCAGCCGCTTCAGGCGCCAGATGCGCCTTTGCTTCGTGCCGTCGGAATAGGTGAAGTCTTCGTCCAGCACGCCGTCGTCGCCCTGCCAGCGACAGTCCATCACCACGGTGAAGCGGCGCACGACCTTGCCGCTGCGGTCGGTGAACACGCCCCAGGCGTCCAGCGTGCCGTTGAAGTACCGGCGCAGGTCCAGCACCGGCTTTTCGGCGGCATAGTCGGCCACGGTAGGGCTGGCGCAGCCCGCCAGGGTGAGTGCGGCGACGGGTGTGGCCGCCAGCAAAAGGCGTCGTTTCATGTGGGGGTCCCGCGTCGGATGATGGTGAAGTACAGGGTCAAAGCTGCGCCCAGCTTGAGCACACACGGCAGCAGGCAATACGCCACCACCAGCGCCTGCAGGCCGTCGGCGGCGCGCGTGCCGGGGGTGTAACCAAACAGGCCCAGCAGGGGCAGCGCCAGCCCTGCGGCCAGCGCCAGGTTGAGCTTGGTGGCGAAATTCCACCAGCCAAAGTACGCGCCTTCGGCATGGCCTCGGTCCCCGGCATGGGCGATCACGCCGGCCAGCATGGCGCCGGGCAGGGCCAGATCGGTCCCCAGCGCCACACCCGACAGCGCGCACACCACGATGAATGCCACGGTATCGCCCGCGCCCAGCTGGGTCGCCCAGATGAACACCGACATGGCCAGTGCCATGCCGCCCAGCCAGCAGCGCGCCAGGCCGAAGCGCCGCACCGCCTTGAGCCACAGCGGAATGGACAGCGCCGCGCACAGGAAATAGCTGGCCAGGAAAGCCGGCTCCATCTGCGCCGGCGCCTGCAGCCGGTCCTGGATAAAAAACAGCACCAGGGTGGCGGGCACGGCGCTGGCAATGCCGTTGAGCATGAACACGGCCAGCAAGCGGCGAAACGCCGGCCGCGCAAAGGGCAGCCAGATGTCCGTGCCCATGGCGTCGCCGCGGGGTGTAGGCGCCTGCGCGCGAAACCAGGCCAGCCACCCCGCGCCCAGCAGCAGGGTGAACACCACCGCCGTGACACCCAGCCCCGCCAGGGCCGGCAGCACCGAGGCCATCAGCACGCCGACCAGTCCCAGGCCTTCGCGCCATGACACGATGCGGCTGCGCTGTGCCTCGTCGCCGCCCAGCATGGCGCCCCACGACTGGTGCGCCACGCTGAGGGCGCTGTAGGCTGCGTAAGTCACCACCAGCACCAGCGTGGCCCACAACAGCAGCGCGCCGGGCTGACGGGTGGGCGGAAAGAACAGCAGCGCAAAGCCCGCCGCCAGCACCAGCGCCGCCATGGCACCGAATGCCAGCACGGCACGGGTGGAGTGGGCGAACAGGCGGTCCGTTGCACGGCCGATCAGCGGGTCGATCAGGGCGTCAAACAACCGCGCACCCAGCAGCACCGCACCGAGTGTGGCCAGCGGCACGCCGAACTCGCGTGCGTAATGGTTGGGCAACACCACATAAAGCGGCAACGCCACAAAGGCCAGTGGCAGTCCCAGCAGGCCGTACGACAGCCCGTTTCGCCAGGAAAAAGCCGTTGCGCTCACTGCGCAGCCCCTGCCAGCAGCCGTTCGCGCATGGCCGGTTCCGACGTGCGCGGCGACAGCCAGATGCCCATGAACACACGCGCAAAGTCGGCGTCACGCACCTCGCCCGCCGGCCGGTCGTTGTACAGAAAGGCCACGCCCGTGCCGGGCCTGTGGATGCCGGTCAGACGGTCGCCCTTTTTGACGTTCGGAAACAGGCGCGTCATCTCGGCCAGCCATTGGCGGCCCTGCTCGGCACTGAAAGCTTCAACGCCCTGCATTTCCTTGAGCGAGCGTTTGGCAATTTCGGCGCCTTCAAAGTCGCGCAGGTAGGCCAGCTCCAGCGCGAACGGGTGAGACGCATAACTGTCGCGTGTGAAACCGCTGGCTGTCCACAGCCTCGCGTCATACACCTGAAAGCCGAACACGCTCAGGCGCGCCGTGCCCGTGAGCGAGGCGGACGCCAGCGCAGCGGGTTGCGCGTGCGCGCCCGTGGTTGCCAGCAGGCCGGCAGCCAGTGCGGCGGCGCCTAGCGCTTTTGCAGCGTGTACTGCACGACGTCGATGTTGGTCATCGCGAAGGCTGCTTCGCAGTAGGCGAGGTAGAACTCCCATATGCGGATGAACCTTTCATCAAACCCGAGTTGCAGAACCTGGCTTCTTGCCGCCAGGAAAGAGTCGCGCCAGCGCCGCAGCGTCTCGGCGTAGTCGGCTCCAAAGGCGAATTCATCCACCACCACCAGCCCCGCGCTGTGCGCCTGCGCGCGGAATTCGCGCGGGCAGGGCAGGCAGCCACCGGGGAAGATGTATTGCTGGATGAAGTCGGTGGAGGTGATGTAGCGGTCAAACAGCGCGTCGTCGATCACGATGCTCTGCACGCAGGCGCGCCCGCCCGGCTTGAGCAGGCGCGACACGGACTGGAAGTAGGTGGGCCAGTACTCCCGGCCCACGGCCTCGACCATCTCGATGGAGCAGATGGCGTCGTAGGGGCCGTCGTTGATGTCGCGGTAATCCTGCAGCCGCAAGTCGGCATGGTCGTGCGCACCCACGCGCGCCATGCGCTCGCGTGCAAAGGCCAGCTGTTCGGTGGACAGCGTCACGCCGGTCACGGACGCGTTGAATTCCGTGGCGGCCATCTCGGCCAGGGCGCCCCAGCCGCAGCCGATTTCCAGTACACGGTCGCCCGGCTGTACGTTGGCCATGCGCAGGGCGCGTCGCACCTTGGCGTGCTGGGCGTCGCGCATGGGGCGGTCCATGTCGCCGTCGAACCAGGCCGACGAATAGTTCATCGTGCCGTCCAGCCACAGCTCATAGAACGCATTGCCCAGGTCGTAGTGGGCGTGGATGTTTTTCTGGCTGTTGGCTTTGGTGTTGCGGTTCAGCAGGTGCTTGATGCGGTACAGCAGCCGGCCGGCCCAGCTGCCGTAGATCACGTCTTCCACGTCCTTGCGATTGCTGATGAACACTTTCAGCAGATCGGTCAGGCTGGGCGTTGTCCAGTCGCCAGCGATGTAGGTTTCGGCAAAGCCGATGTCACCGGACTTGAGCGCCGCGGCGCACACGTTCCAGTTTTTCAGCGTGATGGCCGCATGGGG
>CALSAU010000325.1:0-3576 GCA_943372985.1 Polaromonas sp. YR568
GCTTTGGCGCGCGTCTTGTGGGTCGCGCATCAGGGGTTGACCGAATTCATCAATCGGCTGGTTGCGATGGTCTGTCATGGCTGGGCGAGCAACGGGGGCTTGCTGCCGCCGCTGGTCACGCCCCTGCACACCGGTGATGCCGGCCACACCCGCCACATCAATCCGCTCGCCGTAGGGCGGGTTGACCAGCATCACGCCAGCAGGCGCAGGCGGCATGCGCTGCAGGGCATCGCCACCGCGCAGTTCCACCGCGTGCGCCACACCGGCACGCTCGGCATTTCGCTCGGCAAAGTCCACCATCCGGAACGACACATCGCTGCCAAAGACCGGCGCCGTGGGCTGGGTGATGGCCGCCTCGGCCTGGTCGAGCAGGCCATCCCACACATGGGCCTGGAAGGGCAGGTATTTCTGGAAGGCAAAGCGGCGGTTGATGCCCGGTGCGATGTGGCAGGCGATCTGCGCCGCTTCAATCACGATGGTGCCGGAGCCGCAGCAGGGGTCATACAGCGGCACGCCTTGGCGGCAGAGTTCGTCCCACCCACTGGCGGCGATCATCGCGGCAGCGAGGGTCTCTTTCAGCGGCGCATCGCCCTTGTCTTCGCGCCAGCCGCGCTTGAAAAGTGGCTCGCCCGAGGTGTCGATGTAGATGGTGACGGTGTCGGTGGTCAGGTGCACATACACCCGCACATCAGGCCAGCGCGTGTCGACATCGGGTCGCACGTCGTACTTGGCGCGAAAGCGGTCGGCAATCGCATCCTTGATCTTGAGCGCTGCGAAGTTGAGGCTGGTGAGCGGGCTGTGCTGCGCGGTGATCTCGACCTTGAAGGTTTGTTTGGGCGTGAACCAGATCTCCCACGCCACATTGGCCGCCGCGTTGTAGAGGTCCTGCTCGCTGCGGTACTGGTTGTGCTGCAACTCGATCAGCACGCGCTGGGCCAGCCGGCTGTGCAGGTTGAGCTGCAGCGCATCGCGCCAAGAAGCCTGCAGCCCCACACCGGCGCGCCAGGCTTTGCCGGCCACACCAGTGATGCGCTGCACTTCGGTGGCCAGCAGGTTTTCAACGCCGGCGGCGCAAGGCAAAAACAGTTGTAGTTGGTTCATAAGTTCACGGTCGTGTCATGCAAGCAGGAGCCGCGGAACCGGCTTTGCCGGGCCGCAGGCGGAGCGGCCCCCGAGGGGCTGACGACCGCGGCTCCAAACCTGCCTGCGCAGGTTTGGACGGGAGGAAGGGCCAACGCCTCTGGCGTGGGCACGTCCAGCGAACGACACGAAGTGCGAGAGCGTGGGGGTCATTTCTACAAGGACTTACGCAAATTGGCGGGCGCCAGACGAAGAGCTTCCCGGTACTTGGCCACGGTGCGTCGCGCGCATTCAATGCCCTGCTCCTTGAGCATTTCGGAAATCTGGTTGTCGCTCAGCGGCTTCTTGGCGCTTTCCGACGACACAAACTGCTTGATGAGCGCGCGCACGGCGGTGCTCGATGCATTGCCACCCGTCTCGGTGCCCAGCGCGGAGCCGAAGAAGTATTTCAGCTCGAAGGTGCCGAAGGGCGTGCTCATGTATTTGGCGGTGGTCACGCGCGAGATGGTGGACTCGTGCAGGCCCAGCTCATCGGCAATCTCGCGCAGTACCAGCGGTCGCATGGCCAGCTCGCCGTGGGTGAAGAAATTCTTCTGGCGCTCAACGATGGCACTGCTGACGCGCAGGATGGTGTCAAAGCGCTGCTGGATGTTCTTGATGAACCAGCGCGCCTCCTGCAGCCGCTGCTGCAGCGCCGCGCCGCCCTGCCCTGCACCCTTACCACTCTGCTTGAGCGCATTGGCATAGATGTCGTGCACGCGCAGGCGCGGCATCACGTCGCTGTTGAGCGACACCTTGAAGCCGCGGCCGGCCTTGACGACGATGACATCCGGCACGATGACATTGCGCTCGACGTTGGCAAAGCGTCTGCCCGGCTTCGGGTCGAGCCGACCGATGACCGCAATAGCACCCTTGACCACCGCCTCGGGACATCCGCACAGCTGCGCCAGACGCTTCACATCGCGCTTGGCCAGCAGCTCCATCGGCTGCTTGCAGATGGCCATGGCGGCGCGGGTTTCCTCCGAGTTCTTGCAATCCAGCAACTGCAGCTCCAGGCATTCGGCCAGATTGCGCGCACCGACACCGGCAGGCTCCATGTGATGCAGCAGCTTGAGCGCCACCGCAAAGTGCTGCTCCAGCTCTTCGGTCTGCTCCAGGTCACCACCGGCCAGCCCGACGGCCAGCGAGGCCAGGCTGTCCTCAAGGTAGCCATCGTCGTTCAGCGATTCGATCAGGAAATGCAGTGCCGCCTTGTCTTCTGGCGACAGGCGCAGCCCGAGCGACTGGCGGTGCAGATGGTCCTGCAACGACTCGTGTGCCCCGACCAGATCGGACGCTTCGGTGTCGCTGTCATCGACATTGTTTTTGCGCGCCGGCGCATCGCTGCCCCACTCGCTGTCGTCAGGCGCGGTCTCGACGCTGCCATCGCCATCCCAGCTGTCCTCCAGTTTGGGCTCGGCACTGGGTTCTGCGTCGCTGGCCGTCGTGGTGCCAACATCATCGGCCCCGGACGCAGGGGCCTCAGCCACCGCAGCTTCAAACTCGCGGCTGTCCTGGCTGACCGGCGTGTTGACATGCTCCAGCCCGAACTCCTCGCGCACCGCGGTTTCCTCGGCCACTTCCAGAAACGGGTTTTCGTCGAGCATCTGCTCGACCTCCTGGCTCAGCTCCAGCGTCGACAACTGCAGCAGGCGAATCGACTGCTGCAGTTGCGGCGTCAGCGCCAGATGCTGCGAGACGCGTAAAGAAAGACCCTGCTTCATGACATCCCTACGCGCGCGATAAAGCGGGTTGGGAAGAATCAGGCCAGCGGGGGCCGCGCAACAGGCTTTGCCGGGGCGCAGCCGCCGCACCCTGCAGGGGGGAGGGAGCTACACGGAGTGAGCGACAACGGGGGGGAGTCTCAAGCGCAGCGAAGGGCCGCCCCGAGCAAGCGACGGCCCCCTCGGGGGGCAGGGAGTTACACGAAGTGAACGACCGTGGGGGCACCATGATCACATTTTGAAGTGCTCACCGAGATAAACACGGCGCACATCGGCGTTATTGACAATCTCGGACGGTGTGCCGTTGGCCAGCACATGACCGTCGCTGATGATGTAGGCGTGGTCGCAGATGCCCAGCGTCTCGCGCACGTTGTGGTCGGTGATCAGCACGCCAATGCCGCGCTGCTTGAGGAAGCCGATGATGCGCTGGATCTCGATCACGGCAATCGGGTCGATGCCGGCGAAGGGCTCGTCCAGCAGGATGAAGCGCGGCTGTGTGGCCAGCGCCCGCGCAATTTCAACCCGGCGCCGTTCACCGCCCGAGAGCGACAGTGCCGACGAGTCGCGCAGATGGTCGACCCGCAGGTCCTTGAGCAGGGTGTCGAGGCGGCGTTCGAGTTCGGCAGCGCTCAGCGGCTTGCCGGCTTCGTCGACCTGCAGTTCCAGTACAGCGCGGACGTTTTCGTCGACGGTGAGCTTGCGGAAAATCGAAGCCTCCTGCGGCAGATAGCTC
>CALSAU010000326.1:0-3570 GCA_943372985.1 Polaromonas sp. YR568
CCCCGTTGCCGCTCACTGCGTGTAGCGGCCTCCCCACTCGAGGGGGCGGCGCCTGCGGCCTGGCATGGCCAGTTCCGCGGCGCCTGCTTGCATTGGCGCATTGCGCGTGCAAAGTGTCAATTGGCTGCATTGTGGAGAAACTGACATGACGACTACTTACCAACGCCGTACCAAAGACCAACTCGCAGCCCGCGTGGCACAGGATATTTTTGACGGCGCTGTTGTCAACCTGGGCATCGGCCAGCCGACCCTGGTGGCCAACCATCTGCCTGCCGGGCGCGAGGTGGTGCTGCACAGTGAAAACGGCATTCTGGGCATGGGCCCTGCGCCCGCCGAAGGCCAGGAAGACTACGACCTCATCAATGCCGGCAAGCAACCCGTGACGCTGCTGGCCGGTGGTGCGTACTTTCACCATGCCGACAGCTTCGCGATGATGCGTGGCGGTCATCTCGACATCTGCGTTCTGGGTGCGTTTCAGGTCTCGGCTACCGGCGACCTCGCCAACTGGAGCACCGGCGAGCCGGGCGCGATTCCGGCTGTTGGCGGCGCCATGGATCTGGCCATCGGCGCCAAGCAGACCTGGGTGATGATGGACCTGCTGACGAAAAAGGGCGAGAGCAAGGTGGTCCATCGCTGCACCTACCCCCTCACCGGCATTGGCTGTGTCAAGCGCATCTATTCCGACCTGGCCACCTTGGCCTGTACTCCCGAAGGCCTGAAGCTGATCGACAAGGTCGACGGCCTTGAACACGCTGAGCTTGAAAAACTGCTGGGTCTGCCAGTTGCCGCCTGATCGCTGGCGCCGAACCCCACCCCTGTGAACGACTTTCAACGAGCGAGATTCCCATGACCCAAGCCTTTATCTGTGACGCCATCCGTACCCCCTTTGGCCGCTACGGCGGCGCGCTGAGCAGCGTGCGTGCCGACGACCTCGGTGCGATTCCCCTGAAGGCGCTGATGGCGCGCAACCCCAAGGTGGACTGGCAGGCGGTGACGGATGTCATCTATGGTTGTGCCAACCAGGCGGGCGAAGACAACCGCAACGTCGCCCACATGGCTTCGCTGCTGGCGGGCCTGCCCATCGATGTGCCGGGTGCCACCATCAATCGCCTCTGCGGTTCGGGTCTCGATGCGCTGGGCACGGCCGCTCGCGCCATCAAGTCGGGCGAGGCCACTTTGATGATTGCGGGCGGTGTGGAAAGCATGAGCCGCGCGCCCTTTGTGATGCCCAAGGCCGAAAGCGCCTTCAGCCGCAGCAATGCGGTTTACGACACCACCATCGGCTGGCGCTTCATCAACAAGTTGATGAAGGAGCAGTACGGCGTCGATGCCATGCCCGAGACGGCAGAAAACGTGGCGACCGACTACAAGATCAGCCGCGAAGACCAGGACAGGATGGCATTGGCCAGCCAGCTCAAGGCGGTGGCCGCGCAGAAGAGTGGTTACTTCGACAGCGAGATCACGCCCGTGACCATCGCCCAGAAAAAAGGCGATGCCATCGTGGTCAGCAAGGACGAGCATCCACGCGAAACGTCGATGGAGTCGCTGGCCAAACTCAAGGGCGTGGTGCGGCCTGACGGTACCGTGACGGCGGGCAATGCCAGCGGTGTGAACGACGGCGCCTGTGCGCTGCTGCTGGCCGATGAAGCCACCGCCGCAAAGAATGGCCTCACACCCCGCGCGCGCGTCGTCGGCATGGCCACCGCCGGTGTGGCACCGCGTGTCATGGGCATTGGCCCGGCGCCAGCCACACAAAAAGTACTGGCGCTGACCGGCCTCACCATCGCGCAGATGGATGTGATCGAACTCAACGAAGCGTTTGCCGCACAGGGCCTGGCAGTGCTGCGCATGCTGGGTATGCGTGACGACGACCCGCGCGTCAATCCCAATGGCGGTGCGATTGCGCTGGGTCACCCGCTGGGTGCCAGCGGCGCGCGCCTCGCCACCACGGCAGTCAACCAGTTGCACAAGACGGGTGGACGCTACGCGCTGTGCACCATGTGCATCGGCGTGGGGCAGGGCATTGCCGTGATTCTGGAGCGGGTTTGATCAGCGCTGGGCCATGGATGGTCGCTGTCCGCGCAACGATGGAGTGACCGCCGGGATGCGCGCTGACGTCACCGTTGCCCCGGCTGTTGCCCGGCTGGGTAACATGTCCGGTGCCCTGGCTATTTCGCTCCACCCCTGACTTCAACACCTGCCCATGACCTTTGAGATCATCACCGACCCGTATTTCTATGCGGTAGCGGTGCCGGCAGTGGTGATGCTGGGCATCAGCAAAAGCGGGTTTGGTGCGGGCTTTGGTTCGCTGGCCGTGCCCCTGATGGCGCTGACGGTGACGGTGCCGCAGGCGGCTGCCATCCTGATGCCTGTACTGTTGCTGATGGACCTGTTGGGCCTGACGGCTTTTCGCCGCGACTTCGATGCCACGTTTGCCCGCTTCCTGATTGCCTGGGGTCTGGTGGGTACTGTGATTGGTGCCTTGCTCTTCAAGGCGCTGGACCCGCAGATGGTGGCGGGCATTGTGGGTGCGTTCACCTTGCTGTTTTTGGCGCAGCGCCTGCTGTTTCCGCCGCGCCCCGACAGCCCACCACCACCGCGCTGGCTGGGCGCCTTGCTCACCATCACGTCGGGCTTCACCAGCTTTGTGGCGCATGCCGGTGGGCCGCCGATCAGCGCCTACGTGATCCCGATGCGGCTGAGCCCGGTGCGCTTCACCGCTACCATGGCTGTGTTCTTTTTCGCCATCAATTTGTCCAAGTGGATTCCCTATGCGTGGCTCGGGCTGCTGGACATGCGCAACATGGCGACGTCGATGGTGCTGCTGCCACTGGCGCCCGTGGGGGTGTGGCTGGGTGTGCGGCTGGCCCGGCGCATCAGCCCGGTGTATTTCTACCGCCTGCTTTACACCGGCATGTTCCTGACCGGATGCAAGTTGCTGTGGGACGGTTTTCGCTGAACGTCACATAAACGTCACCTGCACGACAGCGATTGCCGAAGCCCGGCGGGGCGCCTGTTCCAAAACTGTCAATTTCTGTAAGAATGACAGTAAGCTGACGACCATGATTCTTGAGAGCTGGCCCACCAGTCGCCGGCCTTCTGTTTTCTCCCGCACAACCTGATGACCACTGTCGTTTTCGCCGATCTCGTTGGCAGCACCAGCATGTTTGAGCGCCTGGGGGATGAGACCGCCTCGCGGTTTGTCACCCAGCTGATTGGCGTGCTGAGCCAGGTGTTCGAGCAGCACAAGGGACGGGTCGTGAAACTGCTGGGCGACGGCCTGTTCGTGGTGTTCCCGAACGAGGGGGACGCGCTGGCGGCATGCATCAGCATCCAGAAGCGCTTGCAGGACAAGCCCATCTACCCGGGTGGCAGCGGGGCGCCGGTGCAGATGCAGATGGGTATCGAGTCGGGTGAGGTGGTGGAGATTGACGGCGACTGCTTTGGCGACACCGTCAATTCAGCTGCCCGGCTGGCCGATCTGGCCGGTGCCGCACAGATTCTTACGACAGAAAACGTCTGGACAGCCCTGCTGCCCGGGCAGCGGGCGTCACTGCGCAGCCTGGGCCC
>CALSAU010000327.1:0-3566 GCA_943372985.1 Polaromonas sp. YR568
CAGCCGCGTCTTGTCGGCCTGCAGTTTCTGCTTGAACGGGGCATTGGCCAGCAGGGTTTTCAGGGCTTCGTCGTCACTTTGACCGGATTCACGGGCAGACTTGAACTCGGGTGATTCGCGCACAAACGAGTCCACCAGTTCCCGAAAACGACCCGTTTTCGCCTGCCACACCGACCGACCGCCCCACTGTCCGTTGGCCAGGCTTTGCAGACGGGTGGTTTGCCGCGTCACAGCCCGGTTGGCCATGGCCTGCAGGCGCGAGTCGATGGTGGTGCGCAGCACCAGGCCATCTGCATAAATGTTGTAATCGTTGCGATCGGCCCACTCAATCAGCCAGCGGCGCAGCTGCTGCGCCACATGGGCCGCCGGGCCAAGTGGCTCGGTCTGCCGCTCAAAGTCGACTTTCAGCGGCGCTTTTTTCAGCCGCTCCAGCCGGGCTGCCGGCAGCTTGTCGTGCTTGACCATTTGCGCCAGCACGATGTTGCGGCGCTGGATGGCCCGCTCCGGGTTGATGACCGGGTTGTAGTAGCTGGTGCCCTTGAGCATGCCCACCAGCGTCGCGCTTTCCAACACATCCAGCTCGTCCGCCGACTTGTCGAAATAGGTGCGTGCCGCCATCTCGATGCCAAACGCGTTGTACAGAAAAGGCACGGTGTTGAGGTAGGTCTCCAGAATTTCGGGCTTGGTGTACACCGCCTCGATCTTCAGCGCCGTGATGGCTTCCTTGATCTTGCGTGTGAGCGTCGGCGCGCGGCCGATCTCTTCTGGATAAAGATTGCGCGCCAGCTGCTGCGTGAGGGTGGAGCCGCCCTGCGTATCCCCAGAAGCGGTTTTCAGCGCGGCAGACGCGATGCGCCGGAAGTCCAGCCCGTGGTGGGAGTAAAAGCGGTGGTCTTCGGTGGCGATCAAGGCTGCCGTGACCTGCGGTGAAATGTCTGCGAGCTTGACCCAGTCGCGGTTGGCGCGCCTGAACATGGCCAGCTCCTGCCCGTCGGCCGACATCACCACCGACGGCTTGGCTGTCTTGGCACGGCGCAGATCGGAAATGCTGGGCGTGAATGGAATCAGCACCAGCACATACAGCAGCAACAGCGCAGGAACCGCAGCCACCGCCAGGGCCACGCCGCGACGACTGGGATGGCGCAATCGGGCCATGTAGACCGGGGACTGTGCCGAGAGCCGATCCATGGCAGACCGCACGCGGGCGATGAATGAAGAGATGTGGCGATTCATGGGGAGTCAGAAACCTGACGCGAGTCTAGGCTTTTGGCGGCTGCTGCGCTGTAGGACGCCTGCCCAACCCCAGGGCTTCAACCGTCAAACCGCCAGCCGGGCTGCGGCATCACGCCGCTTCAGGGCCCATGCAAAGTACGCGCCCTCCAGCGCCATGGCGGCGCCACCCAGGGCCACCACGGCGCTGCTGCCGATGCGCTCCACCAGCAGAGCCGCCAGTACCACCCCCAGCGACTGGCCGAGAAACAGGCACGAGGCAAACAGCGACACCGCCGTGCCGCGCGCCTGCGGCATCATCTGCGTGGCGTTCGCCTGCATGGTGTTGTGGAACATGAAAAACCCGAACCCTGCCAGCAGGCTGGCGGGAATGGCCGGTGCCCAGTGTGGCGTGAACGCCAGCACCAGTGCCGACACACCGACCAGTGCGCCGCCCACCAGCACCAGACCCTGCTGGCCCATGCGGCGAATCAGGCGCCGGCCCACCACCATGAAACCCACGCCACCCAAGCCAAACAGCGCCACGATGGCGCCGCACATCGACAGCGGCAAACCCAGGGACCGGTGCAAATGCGAGGCCCACATGGCCAGCACGCCAAAGCCCACAGCGCCCTCCACCACCGCCATCAACAGCACGGTGCGCGACCATTTGCCACTGACAATGACCAGCGCCTGCTTCAGGAAATGCGGGCGTGCAGCAGTGGTGGCCGCAGGCGCGCCCGACGCGACGGGCGGAACAGGTGAGACAGAGACCGTCGCCGCGTTCTGAAGGCGCAGATCGCGGAACAGCAGCAAACCCACCACACTGAAGAGCAGCAGCAGGAACCCGAAAGCCCAGCGCCAGCCCAGCGCGTCGGTGAGCAGGCCACCCATCAACTGGCCACCCACAATACCCAGCGTGCTACCGAGACCGGTGCGGGTCAGCATTTCCTGCAACTGGTCAGCCGGGACCGCATCTCCCACCCAGGCCATCGCCAGCGGAATCAAGGCCGCAGCACCCAGCGCCATCAGAAGCCGCGCAAAAACCAGCGTATCCAGGCTGGCGGCGAACAGCGCCAGGGCACTGCCGATGCAGCAGCCCAGCGTCGCAAAGGTCACCACGCGGAACTTGCCCAGCCGGTCGCCCAGCGGGCCGTAAAAGAGTTGCGACACGCCATAAGTCACGGCAAACACCGACACCACTTGCGCCGCCTGAGGCAGACCCACCGCAAACACCCGCGCCAGCTCGGGCAGCATGGCGTCGCAAATGCGTTGAGCCGCCATGCTGGAGAAGGTGGCCAACGACAGCAACAGGATGGACCGGCGCGTGGCCGCCGAGATGGGTCCGGAAGCCGGCCCGGAGGCTGGTCCGGAGAGCGACCCAGAAGCGTGGGCCGACACTTAGAGCGCCTTGCCCAGCCGCCCCACACCCTCTTCAATCTTTGCCACATCTGCCGTGGCAAAGCTAAGCCGGAAAGTCGCCATGTCCGGCTGCGCCGCGTAGAAAGGCGCGCCGGGCACAAAGGCCACACCCTGCTCAATCGCCTTCTTTGCAAAATCGCCCGCGTCCTGCGTCTTGCCGCCTGCGCCGGTCAGGCGTGCCCAGAAGAACAGGCCGCCTGCGGGCTGGGTGAAGGCCACCGCATCGCCCAGGGTCTGCTGCAACGCACGGCCCATGGCTGCGGCACGCTCTGCGTAGACCTTGCGCACATTCAGCAGCGTGGACGGCATGCGGCCCGCCTTGAGGTACTGCGCGGCCGTGGCCTGTGCAAAGGTGCTGGTGTGCGCATCGCTGAACTGCTTGCACATGGTGGCTTTGGCCAGCAGCTCAGCCGGGGCAATCATCCAGCCCACGCGCAGGCCGGGTGACAGCACCTTGCTGAGCGAGCCGCAATGCGCCAGCAGCTCGCGCGAGCCCGGCACGCTTTCGCTCAAGGCCAGCAGTGAAGGCGGTGGAGCTTCGCCAAAATAAAGCTCGCCATAAGGATCGTCTTCCACGATCAGCGTGTTGTACTTGACGGCCATCTCCAGCACCTTCTTGCGGCGCTCCAGGCTCAGCATGGCGCCGCTGGGATTGCCGAAGGTGGGAATCAGGTAAACGAACTTCGGCTTGTGCTGCGCGATGAGCTGCTCCAGTTCGTCGGTCTTCACACCCTCAGCGTCAATCGGCGCGCTGATGAGTTCTGCGCCGTAGAGCCGAAAGCACTGGATGGTCGCGAGAAAGGTCGGGCCCTCCACAATGACCTTGTCGCCCGGAGAAATCATGGTCTTGCCGAGCAGGTCCAGCGCCTGCTGGCTGCCGGTGGTGACGATGAGCTGGTCAGCCTGCACCCGCGCGCCTTTGGTCGCCATGAAGG
>CALSAU010000328.1:0-3537 GCA_943372985.1 Polaromonas sp. YR568
TCCGGCGGTTCGTCCGAAGCGCGCGCCAGTTCTGACGCCCCCACAAACGTGCCCACCGCCAGCTGGTGGGCCTGCTCATGGCTGAGCCCCATGTCGACGCCGGCCTGCACCATGGCTTCAATGAAATAAAACACATAGGCCGGGCCGGAGCCCGACAGGGCGGTGACCGCATCCAGTTGTTTTTCATCGTCCAGCCACAGCAGGTCGCCGGTGGTGCGGATCACCCGCTCGACCACCCGCCTGTCGTCGGGACTGACTGCGGCCCGGGCGAACAGGGCGGTCACCCCCTTGCCGATCAGGGCCGGTGTGTTGGGCATGGATCGCACGACGCGCTGGGTGTCCAGCCAGTGGGCGATGCTGTCGGAACGAATGCCGGCGGCCACACTCAGGTGCAGGGCCGTTTTGGTAAAAAAGCGGGTCCGCAGGGCCGCATCCTTGAAGGTTTGCGGCTTGACGGCCCAGACCACCAGGGTGGCGCTGGCAAGGGCATCGCCGGGGGCCTCGTGCACCTGGATGCCCGGAAACTGCTGGTGCAGTTTCGCGCGCTGTTCGTCCCAGGGTTCCACCACCTGGATCTGGCTGGCCGTCATCCCGCGCTTGAGCAGGCCGCCGATGATGGCGCTGGCCATGTTGCCGCCGCCGATGAAGGCGATGGCGCTGGTGTCTGTGTGAACGGGTGAAGTCATGCAGTTTCAGTCCAAAAATTCAAAAGCCAGCCATTGTGTGATTTGCCGCGGATTGAAATTGTCGTCGCTAATGAAGTGGAGGCTGCGATTGCCGTTGGCGAGCCGCGGACCCCAGCTCATGCCTTCGGTATTGTCGAGGCGGGCCAGCCGGCGGCCGCTGCCGGGACCGGTGAAGACCGAAAAATCGGCCAGCAGCAGCTTGTCGACCGGCTGGTAGGCGCCAGGTCGCAGCACCGGGATGTTCAGCGTGTCCGTCCCTTCGCGGGTGTCGATCAGGTAAAGGCGCAGCGAATTGCCCGTAAGGGCATCGTGGCCTGCCATATAGGCTCGCTCCAGCACCAGCATGCGGTCGGCATCGAGCATCAGGATTTCAGTGACGCCATTGTTGGCGTGGGTGGCCGGCGCGACAGGTGGGCGGGGGATGGCTTCGGGCACGTAGGCTATTTGCCGCGTCACCTGCCCGCTGCCCAGATCCAGCTGGGTAAAGCGGCAGGGCCCGCCGGCGGACTGTAGGGGGGGCAGCGGGCCGTCCTGGCGCAGCGTGCCTTCCATGGCGATCCAGGCGCGGCTGCCGTCCGGGCTCAAGGCCAGGCCTTCAAGCGTCAGGTTAACCCGCGGCCCCTGGGTGAGCTGAAAATCAAACATGGGAGGGAGCGTGAACTCACGCACCAGCGTGCCGTCCGTGCGGCTTTCGCGCAGCGCCGGAGCCGCTCCCGTCAGTGCATGGCCTTCACTGGTCCATAGCAGTGTCTGGCTGGCCGGTCGCCACCGGATAGCCTCGGGATCGGGAACCTGGACGCCCCGCAATGCCGCCGGATAGCTGCTGCCGTCCGCCTGTTTCAGTGTGGTCACGCCAGTCAGTGTGGGCTCACCCAGCTGATCTGCATCGAGCGAAACGCGTGCAGTGTAAAACCGTGCGGGGTGGATGGCCGAACCGTCATCGCTGAGCAGGTAATACACACCGCTGGCCTCGTCGTAGTCGATGCCCGACAGGCCGCCAACGGTGGTGCCCTGAAACTGGAGCCGGTGCGGCAGACTGGCCTCGCCGATGAGGCGCAGGCGCGGTGGCGCCCGCGATGCGCACACCGGGCGGGCGGGTGCCAGGCCCGCCAGCCCCAGCGTGGCGGCCGCGCCATAGCCCAGCATGCGCCGCCGTGTCGGTTCGAACGGGGCTCCGGCGGGGTGGGCAGGGCTCTGCATGCGGCGAGTTTAGGCTTGCCGTACGCCAGGCTTGTGACAGCGTGCGGGAGCGGAGACGACCGCTCGTCCTCTGGCTCTGGCTTACAGCGCCACGGTCTGGCGCACCGCGTGCTCCCACTGTGCCATCAGGGCAGCTGCGCGGTCGGCGCTCAAGGTCGGCAAAAACCGCCGCTCTGCGCGCCACATGTCGGAGAGCTCGCGGGTGCTGGCATACACACCGCTGGACAGTCCTGCCAGGTAGGCCGCGCCCAGGGCCGTGGTTTCGGTGACTGCCGGCCGCACCACGGGGATCCCCAGCAGGTCGGCCTGGAACTGCATCAGCAGGTCGTTGATGCAGGCGCCGCCGTCCACCCGCAGTTCCGCAACCGGCGCGGCGCCGGCAGCCACGGCATCGCGGCTCATGGCCTGCAACAGGGCCGCGCTCTGGTAGGCAATACTTTCCAGTGCCGCCCGGGCAATGTGGGCCACTGTCGTGCCGCGTGTCAGGCCGGTGATGGTGCCGCGGGCCTCCGGTTTCCAGTAGGGCGCGCCCAGGCCGGTGAAGGCCGGCACCATCATCACGCCGCCTGAATCGGGAACGCTCTGCGCCAGTGCTTCTACCTGTGCGCTGCCTTCGATGGCCTGCAGACCGTCGCGCAGCCACTGCACCACAGCGCCACCGACAAATACGCTGCCCTCCAGTGCGAATTCCGGCTTCGGGCTGATCTGCGCGGCGCTGGTGGTCAGCAGGCCGTTGTGCGAGGTTTCGAACGCGCCGCCGGTGTGCATCAGCATGAAGCAGCCGGTGCCATATGTGTTCTTGGCCATGCCGGCTGAAAAACAGGCCTGGCCGAACAGGGCGGCCTGCTGGTCGCCGGCCACACCGCCGATGGGAATGGCGTGACCCAGCAGATCGGGGCGCACCTCGCCATAGTGCGCGCTTGACGGCAGCACACGCGGCATCAGCGAAGGCGGGATGCCAAGCAGCGCCAGCAGTTCGGCGTCCCACTGGTTGGTGTGCACGTTGAAGAGCATGGTGCGCGACGCATTGCTCACATCCGTGGCGTGCAGGCTGCCGCCGGTGAGTTGCCAGAGCAGCCAGCTGTCCACCGTGCCGAAGGCGAGTTCGCCGCGCTCGGCCTGCGCGCGGGCGCCGGCGACGTTGTCGAGCAGCCATTTCAGTTTGGTGCCCGAGAAATAGGCATCGACCAGCAGTCCGGTTCTGGACTGGATCAGGGCCTCGTGGCCTTCTTCGCGCAGCCGGGCGCAGGTGCTTTCGGCACGCCGGTCTTGCCAGACCAGCGCGTGGTGGATGGGCGTGCCGGTGCGCCGGTTCCAGACCACCGTGGTCTCGCGCTGGTTGGTAATGCCCAGCGCGCGGACCTCGCTGGCGGCGATCCCGGCCTTGTGCAGCGCCTCGCGGGCCGTGGCCAGTTGGGTCTGCCAGATGACCATGGGGTCGTGCTCCACCCAGCCGGGCTGTGGGTATATCTGCGGCAACTCCTGCTGGGCCATGGCCACGACGCGGCCCTGTCCGTCAAACACGATGCTTCGCGAGCTGGAGGTGCCCTGGTCCAGGGCAAGCAGGTAGGTCATGGTCGTCAGGCTTTGCGGGGGTGGTTGTGCGGTCCGGTCGATGGGACTGTACTGGAAGGGACACTGGAAAGGGCAC
>CALSAU010000329.1:0-3532 GCA_943372985.1 Polaromonas sp. YR568
TTTCCCCCGGCCGCAGGACGACTATGTCCACATGCGCATGCAGCTGATGGTGGAGGCCTTGGCCCAGAGCGTCGAGAAAGCTGGGGGTACCGATGCCCTGCCGGTGGCCGCGCAGCTGGAGCGCGTGACCGTCAATTTCGCTGGTCATAAGGGCGCGATGCGCGCCGCCGATCACCAGTTCCAGCAAACGCTGGTGGTGGCCTTGATGGACAAGCAGGGCAGCCCGGGCGTGCGCTTTGATGTGGAAGGCTCAGGCTACGGCTTTCGCGTGGTGAAAACCATCGCCGCCGAACGCGCCGAGCAGCCGACCAGCTGCAAGATGGTGCGGCCCTGAGCCCGCAGGCTTCCGAATTCCTTGACTCCACGCCAGCAGGCGGATTGATATTTCCATGCGACAAGCCGTCCTGAACCTTGAAGAGTCCATGATCCGCCAGGTGGCCAACGCCGGCATGGGGCGCAGCGATGTGCTGAAGTTCTGGTTTGGCGAGAGCGACGAAGTCACGCCCGCCTTCATCCGCGAGGCGGCCGTGCAGTCGCTGCATCAAGGCGAGACCTTTTACGCCCACAACCTCGGCCTGCCCGAGTTGCGCGAAGCGATTGGCCGTTACGCCACCGGCCTGCGCACGGCCGGTGCAGCTGCCATTGGCGCTGACCGCGTGGCGGTCACTTCGGGCGGGGTCAATGAGCTGATTCTGGCCGTTCAGGCGCTGGTGGACACCGGCGACGAGGTGGTGGCCGTCACGCCGGTGTGGCCTAACCTGACGGCGCAGCCCGCCATCATGGGTGGCGTGGTGAAGTGCGTCAGCCTGCGGCCAGTAGCGGGCCAGTGGCAGCTCGACATGGACGAGCTGCTGGCGGCCATCACCCCCAAAACCAAGCTGCTGATCGTCAACGCGCCGAACAACCCGACCGGCTGGACGCTCAGCCGCCCTGAGCAGCAAGCCATCCTGGCGCACTGCCGGCAGACCGGCACCTGGATTCTGGCTGACGAGGTGTACGAGCGCCTTTACTTCGAGCCGACGCCCAACAGCGCTGCGCCCAGTTTTCTTGATATTGCTTCGCCGGATGACCGGCTGGTGGTGGCCCACAGCTTTTCCAAAAGCTTTTTGATGACCGGCTGGCGTCTGGGCTGGCTGGTGATGCCGCCCGGCATGACGCCGCATATGGGCAAGCTGGTTGAGTTCAACACCTCCTGCGCCCCGGTGTTTGTGCAGCGCGCGGCGCTGGCGGCCATCGAAGGCACTGCTGACATCACCCCGCGGGTGGTTGCGCACCTCAAAAACTGCCGCGACACCCTGGTTCCGCTGCTGCAGGCCGTGCCCGGCGTGCAGGTGGCACCGGCCAAGGGCGGCATGTATGCCTTCTTCCGGCTGGAAGACCAGCACCGTTTTGGGGATTCCCTGGAAACAGCCAAACGGCTTGTGGTGGAGGCCGGGCTGGGGCTGGCCCCGGGCAACGCCTTCATGGTCAACCCCGGGCCTGAGGCGCAGGGCTGGCTGCGCTGGTGTTTCGCCAGCCAGGACCTGTCCCGTCTGAAGGACGGGGTGGGACGGCTGGAACGCTGGCTTGGGCTATAATCTGAGGCTTCGCGTCTGGCGTCCCGCTTGGGTTGCCAACATGAAGATCACGACGAAAGCGGTCAACTCCCATGTCGGGAACGCTGCTTCGATCGCAAGTGCACCGAGGTGCTGAAGGAAACCCATGATCGAGAAATCCATCAAGGCCGAGATTGTCAAGGCCAACGCACGTGCTGCCAACGACACTGGCAGTCCCGAAGTTCAAGTGGCGCTGCTGACCGGCCGCATCAATGAACTGACCCCCCATTTCAAGGCCAATGCCAAGGACCACCACGGTCGCCGTGGTCTGCTGCGCATGGTGAGCCGTCGCCGCAAGCTGCTGGATTACCTGAAGTCCAAGGACGCTGACCGTTACACCGCGCTGATTGCCAAACTTGGCCTGCGCAAATAAGCGGTAGAACCCCATGAAAGCGCCTGAGTTAGTTCACTAGCTCAGGCGCTTTGCACTTTAAAGACGCAAAAAAGACGTCAAAACCCAGTTCAGATGCACTTTTCCCGCTCGGGCAAAGGGCAGAAGAAGCAAATCGGAGCAAGGCAAAAAGAGCACGCGCTGTGTCATTCCACAAGAAAAGTCCTGAAGCCGAACAGCCGGCGAACAGACAGGCGTTTTGTGGAATGGCATCGTGTTCAGCCGGCCAGACCTTCGGGCCTCCCGCACTGCCTCAAGTGCGAAAACATCAACAAGGCAAAGAACATGAGCATTTTCAATAAAGTCACTAAATCGTTCCAGTGGGGCCAGCACAAGGTCACGATGGAAACCGGCGAAGTCGCACGCCAGTCGAGCGGCGCCGTCATCGTCGACATGGACGGCACCGTGGTGCTGGCCACCGTGGTCGCCAAGACCGACGCCAAGCCTGGCCAGGATTTCTTCCCTCTGACCGTTGACTACCTGGAAAAAACCTACGCTGCGGGCCGCATTCCCGGCAGCTTCTTCAAGCGTGAAGGCCGCCCGAGCGAATTCGAGACGCTGACCTCGCGCCTGATCGACCGTCCGATTCGCCCGCTGTTCCCCGAAGGCTTCTTCAACGAAGTGCAGGTCGTCATCCACGTGCTGTCGCTGAACCCTGAAGTCGAAGGCGACATCCCTGCGCTGATCGCATCCAGCGCGGCCCTGTCGATTTCCGGCATTCCGTTCAACGGCCCCATCGGCGCCGCCCGCGTGGCCTATATCGACGGCCAGTATGTGCTGAACCCCGGCAAGACCCAGCTCAAGGATTCCAAGATGGATCTGGTGGTGGCCGGTACCGAAGCCGCCGTGCTGATGGTGGAGTCCGAAGCCCAGCAGCTGTCGGAAGAAATCATGCTCGGCGCCGTGGTGTTCGGCCACGAGCAGGGCAACATCGCCATCAACGCGATCCACGAACTCGTGCGCGATGCCGGCAAGCCGGTCTGGGACTGGCAGGCGCCTGCCAAGAACGAGCCGCTGATCGCCAAGGTCAACGAACTCGCCGCTGCCAAGCTGCAGGCCGCTTACCAGATCCGCGCCAAGCAGGCCCGCACCCAGGCTTGCCGCGTGGTGACGTCTGAAGTGATGGCCGCGCTGAAGGCCGAGGGCGTCGAATTTGATGCCGTCAAGGTTGACGCGCTGCTGTTCGACATCGAAGCCAAGATCGTGCGCAGCCAGATCCTGGCCGGCGAGCCCCGCATTGACGGGCGCGACACGCGCACCGTGCGTGCCATCGAAATCCGCAACAGCGTGCTGCCCCGCACCCACGGCTCGGCCCTGTTCACGCGCGGCGAAACGCAGGCGCTGGTGGTGGCCACGCTGGGCACCGAACGCGACGCTCAGCGCATCGATGCACTGATGGGCGAATACGAAGACCGCTTCATGCTGCACTACAACATGCCCCCCTTCGCCACCGGCGAAGTCGGCCGCATGGGCAGCACCAAGCGCCGCGAAATCGGCCACGGCCGCCTGGCCAAGCGCGCACTGGTTGCCGTGCTGCCCACCAAGG
>CALSAU010000330.1:0-3506 GCA_943372985.1 Polaromonas sp. YR568
GCACATCGGTGACCGACAGCGCCGCGATGTCGGCAATGCCCACACCGGCAAACTTCACCGCGCGGGCCTTGGCATTGAGGCGTGTGCCTTCGCAGGTCGGGCACGCCGTGCCGGCGAGGTCTTCCACCTCGGGCTCGGCAAAGCTCTGCTCGCGACCCTTGTTGTCGTCGTCCATCACCGAGTCGTCAAAGACCTTGCGCTGCTCCTTGCTCAGCTTGACGCCAGTGCCCACGCAATCGGGGCACCAGCCGTGCTTGCTGTTGTAGCTGAAAAGGCGCGGGTCCAGTTCGGCATACGACGTGGCGCAGACCGGGCAGGCGCGTCGCGTCGAGAAGGCCTCAAGCCGGCCGATGTGCTTGGTGCTGGTGCCAGCCAGCATCGCGCCCTTCAAACCATCCAGCGGTGCCAGCACATGCACCACGCCCTTGCCGTGCTCCAGCGCGGTGGCGAGGGCCGCGCGCAGTGCCGCCTCGTTGTCGGGCGACACATGGATGTCGGCAATCGGCAGTTCGACGGTGTGCTCCTTGAAGCGGTCGATGCGCGGGAAGCCGGTGGTCGGCAAAAACTCGCCGTCAATGCGCAGGTAGGTGTAGCCGCGCGGCCGCGCCCAATCGGCCAGCTCGGTGTACACGCCCTTGCGCGCAATCACCAGCGGCGCCAGCAGACCGATGTGCTGGCCGCGGTAGGTCTTGATGAGCTGCGCGGCAATACTCTCGGGGCTTTGCGGCATCACCGCCGCGCCGTCCTTGGTGCAGTGCTGCACGCCCAGCTTCACATACAGGAGGCGCAGGAAGTGCCAGACCTCGGTGGTGGTGCCGACGGTGGACTTGCGCCCGCCGCGCGACAGCCGCTGCTCAATCGCTACTGTGGGCGGAATGCCGTACACCGCGTCCACCTCGGGCCGGCCCGCCGGCTGCACGATGCTGCGCGCATAGGCGTTGAGCGATTCAAGGTAGCGGCGCTGGCCTTCGTTGAACAGAATGTCGAAAGCCAATGTGGACTTGCCGGATCCAGACACGCCCGTCACCACATTGAACTTGCCGCGCGGAATATTGACCGACAGGCTCTTGAGGTTGTTTTCCTTGGCGTTGACGATCTGGATCAGGTTGGAGAACGCGGGCCGCGTGGTCCACGCTTTTGGCTTGCGCTCTTCCACGCCATGCACCTGGCCCATGGCCTGCTCGTACTCGCGCAGCGCCAGCGCGGTGTGCGAAGTGGGGTGCTGGCGCACCGCCTCGGGCGTGCCCTCGGCCACCAGCAGGCCACCGCCCTCGCCGCCTTCCGGACCCAAATCAATCAGCCAGTCGGCAGAGCGGATCACGTCAAGGTTGTGCTCGATCACGATCAGCGAGTTGCCGGCATCGAGCAGCTTGCGCATCGCGCGCATCAGCTTGGCGATGTCGTCAAAGTGCAGGCCGGTGGTCGGCTCGTCAAACAGGAACAGCGTGCCGCGCTGCGGGTGGCGCAGAGCCAGCGCCTGCTTGCTGGCGCTACCGGTCTTGCTGGCGTCCGCCAGAAAGCCTGCGAGCTTCAAGCGCTGGGCCTCGCCGCCCGAAAGCGTCGGCACCGGCTGGCCCAGCTTCACATATTCAAGACCCACATCGACGATGGGCTGCAGCGCGCGCACCACCTCGCGGTCTTGCGCGAACAGGCGCACCGCTTCGCTCACCGTCAGCTCCAGCACGTCTGACACATTCAGCAGACGCGGCGTGACATCACCAATCGCTTTGCGCTCAATCGTCACTTCCAGAATCTCGGCGCGGTAGCGCTTGCCGTCGCAATCGGGGCAGCGCAGGTACACATCGCTCAGGAACTGCATCTCGACATGCTCGAAGCCGGAGCCACCGCAGGTCGGGCAGCGCCCATCTCCGTTGTTGAAGCTGAACTTCGACGAGGTGTAGCTTCTCTGTTTAGCCAGCGGCGCCAACGCAAACAACTCGCGCACCGCGTCCCAGGCGCCCACATAGCTGGCCGGGTTGGAGCGCGCTGTCTTGCCAATCGGGGACTGGTCCACGAACACCACGTCGTTGAGGTGGTCCGCGCCCATCAACCGGTCGTGCAGGCCCGGCGTTTCGGTGGCCTTGCCGAACTGCCGCAGCAATGCCGGCGCCAGGATGTCCTGCATCAGCGTGGACTTGCCAGAGCCGCTGACGCCCGTCACACACACCAGCCGCTGCAGCGGGAATTCGACCGTCAGGTTCTTCAGGTTGTGGTCGCGTGCACCTTCGAGAATGAGGCGTGGCGTGTTGTCTGTCACCGCGCGCTTGAAGCCCATGCCGACCTGCTTGCGCGCGCCTAAGTAGGCGCCGGTGAGGGTGTCGGCGTGCTTGAGGTCTTCGGGCGTGCCGTCAAACACAATCTGCCCACCCCGCTCGCCCGGGCCGGGGCCCATGTCAATCATGCGGTCAGCGGCCAGCATCACCGCCGGGTCGTGCTCGACCACCACCAGCGTGTTGCCGGCATCGCGCAGGCGGTGCATGGCCTGGGTGATGCGGTTCATGTCGCGCGGGTGCAGGCCAATCGACGGCTCGTCCAGCACGAACAGCGTGTTGACGAGCGAGGTGCCCAGCGCCGTGGTGAGGTTGATGCGCTGCACCTCGCCGCCCGACAGCGTACGGCTTTGCCGGTCCAGCGTGAGGTAGCCAATCCCTACATCACACAGGTACTTCACGCGGGTCTGGATTTCTTCGAAGAGTGACTTGAGCGCTTTCTGCTCGGCATCGTTGCCTGGCGCGGCGAGCGACAGGCTGTCAAAGAAGCGGCGCAGCCGGTCGATGGGCAAGCGCATCAGGTCGTGCAGGCACAGGCCCGGCAGGGCTTCCAGCTGCGCGCGCGTCCACTGAACACCCACCGGCATGAAACGCTCGGCCGGTGGCAGCACCGCATCGGCGGCCTCTTTGGTGCCGAGCCGCCACAGCAGCGGCTCAAGTTTGAGGCGTGCGCCGCCGCAGACCTCGCACGGCGTGTAGCTGCGGTACTTGGACAGCAGCACACGGATGTGCATCTTGTAGGCCTTGCTCTCCAGGTACTCAAAAAAGCGCTTGATGCCAAACCAGTGCTGGTTCCATTTGCCGTTCCAGTTCGGCGAGCCGTTGATCACCCAGGCCTGCTGCTCTGCGGTCAGCTTGTACCAGGGTGTGTCGCGCGGAATGCCTGCCGCTTCGGCGTGGCGCATCAGGTCGTCCTGCGCTTCTTTCCAGGCCGGCGTCTGCATCGGCTTGATGGCGCCGGCGCGCAGCGTGAGCTTGTCGTTGGGAATCACGAGGCCGTAGTCCACCCCGATGACGCGGCCAAAGCCACGGCAGGTTTCGCAGGCGCCCATCGCGGAGTTGAACGAGAACAAGGAGGGCGTGGGTTCGGTGTAGCGCAGGTCGCTGTCGGGGCAATGCAGCCCGGTGGAAAAGCGCCACATGTCTTCAGGTGAATCGTCGCCCGTCTGTACATACACATTCAGCCGCCCACCACCCCGCTTCAGCGCTGTTTCAATCGCCTCCATCACCCGCACT
>CALSAU010000331.1:0-3504 GCA_943372985.1 Polaromonas sp. YR568
GGCACCATGCATCCGATGCAGGCGGCCTTCAAGGAATGCCACGGCCTGCAGTGCGGCTTCTGCACCACCGGCATGGTCATGAGCGCGGTGGACCTGTGCAAGCACCATCCGAAGGCCAGCGAAGGCGAGATCCGCGAGCTGCTGGAGGGCAACATCTGCCGCTGCACCGGTTACCAGAACATCGTCAAGGCGGTGCAGCAGGGTGCTGCCGCCATGGCGGGCTGAGCGCCGCCTTCCGCCTTCCCGGCACGCCGCCGGCGTGCCGGTCCACCGGCTTCCACACCTTTCCTGGAGTACACACATGGGTGCATCCGACTTCATCAACCTGCCGAATATCGGCACCTCGGTCCGCCGCAAGGAGGACTACCGCTTCCTGACCGGCGGCGGCCAGTACACCGACGACATCACGCTGGCCCACCAGAGTTATGCGGTGTTTGTGCGTTCGCCGCATGCGCACGCAAAAATCAACAGCATCAATACCGCGGCCGCCAAGGCCGCGCCGGGGGTGCTCGATGTGTTTGTCGGCGAGGACGTGGCGGCCGACAAGATCAACGGCCTGCCTTGCGGCTGGCTGATCACGAGTACCGACGGCAACCCGATGAAGGAGCCGCCACACCCCATCCTGGCCCAGGGCAAGGTGCGTTATGTCGGCGACCATGTCGCCATGGTGGTGGCCGAGACGCTGGAGCAGGCCAAAAACGCCGCCGAGCTGGTAGCGGTCGATTACGAGGTGCTCAGCGCCGTGGTGCGTGTGACCGATGCGGCCAAAGCGACGGCCCTGCATGAGGCCGCGCCCGACAACCACTGCTACAAGTGGGCGATCGGCGACAAGGGCCAGGTCGATGCGGTGTTTGCAAATGCCGCCCATGTGACGAAACTGGACCTGACCAACAACCGCCTGATCCCGAATGCGATGGAGCCGCGCGCGGTGATCGGCTCCTACAGCCGCGCCACCGATGAATACGTGCTGTACGTCTCCAACCAGAACCCGCACGTCGAGCGCCTGCTGCTGACGGCCTTTGTGATGGGCCTGCCCGAGCACAAGGTGCGCGTGATTGCGCCCGATGTCGGCGGCGGCTTCGGCTCCAAGATCTACCTGTATGCCGAAGACGTGTGCCTGACCTGGGCCTCGAAAAAGCTCAACCGCAACATCAAGTGGACGGCCGACCGCAGCGAGGCCTTTGTCAGCGACGCGCATGGCCGCGACCATTCCAGCCATGCCGAAATGGCGCTGGACAAGGACGGCAAGTTCCTCGCGATGCGGGTGCACACCGACGCCAACATGGGTGCTTACCTGTCGACCTTCGCGCCGGCGGTGCCGACGATTTTGTACGCGACCTTGCTCGCCGGCCAGTACACCTGCCCGCAGATTTATGTCGAAGTCGATGCCTGGTTCACCAACACCGCGCCGGTTGATGCCTACCGCGGCGCCGGTCGCCCCGAGGCCACCTACCTGCTCGAGCGCCTGGTCACGCGCTGTGCCTGGGAACTGGGCCTGGCGCAGGACGAAATCCGCCGCCGCAACTTCGTGAAGGACTTCCCCTACCAGACGCCGGTGGCGCTGCAGTACGACGTCGGTGACTTCCACGCGCTGCTCAAACGCGGCAACGAACTGGCCGACGTGGCGGGTTTTGAAAAACGCAAGACCGCATCGGCCGCCAAAGGCCTGTTGCGCGGCATCGGTTATTCCTGCTACATCGAGGCCTGCGGCCTGGCGCCCAGCAACATCGCCGGCGCGCTCGGTGCGCGCGCCGGCCTGTTCGAATGCGGTGAGGTGCGGGTGCACCCGACCGGCAGCGTGACGGTGTTCACCGGCTCGCACAGCCACGGCCAGGGACACGAGACCACGTTTGCGCAAGTGGTGGCCGCGCGCCTGGGCATTTCGGTGGACGCGGTGGACATCGTGCACGGCGACACCGGGCGTGTGCCTTTCGGCATGGGCACTTACGGCTCGCGATCCATGTCGGTGGGCGGCACGGCCATCATGAAAGCCCTCGACAAGATCGAGACCAAGGCGAAAAAGATCGCGGCGCACCTGATGGAGGCCAGCGACGCCGACGTCGAGTTCGCCAACGGCGAGTTCACGATCAAGGGCACCGACAAGAAGGTGACTTTCGGCCAGGTGGCGCTGACGGCTTATGTGCCGCACAACTACCCGCTGGACAAGCTCGAGCCCGGCCTCAACGAAACCGCCTTCTACGACCCGACCAATTTCACCTTTCCGGCCGGCACCTATATCTGCGAGGTCGAGGTCGATCCTGCGACCGGCGTGGTGCGGGTCGACAGCTTCACCGCGGTCGACGATTTCGGCAACATCATCAACCCGATGATTGTCGAGGGCCAGGTGCATGGCGGGCTGGTGCAGGGCATCGGCCAGGCGCTGCTGGAGAACTGCGTGTATGACCCGGAGTCCGGCCAGCTGCTGACCGGCTCCTTCATGGACTACGCCATGCCGCGCGCCGACGACATGCCCAGCTTCAAGCTGGACACCTTGTGCACGCCCTGCAGCCACAACCCGCTGGGCGCCAAGGGCTGCGGCGAGGCGGGTGCCATCGGTTCGCCGCCAGCCGTGATCAACGCCGTGCTGGATGCGCTCCGGCCGCTGGGCGTGACCGACTTCGACATGCCGGCTTCGTCCAGCCGTGTCTGGGAAGCCATACAGTCCGCCAGAAAATAACCAGATCGCCAAGGAGAAAACACATGTATCCCTTCACCCTGGAACGACCCACCGCGCTGGCCGATGCCGCCAGACTCGCCGCCGCCGGCGCCAAGCCGCTGGCAGGCGGGCAGACCCTGCTGGCCTCGATGAAGCTGCGCCTGTCCAGCCCGGAGAAACTGGCCGACCTGAGCGGCATCAAGGAGCTGAGCGGCATCAAGCGTGAGGGCAGCAGCTTTGTCATCGGCGCCATGACGCGGCATCTCGACGTCGCCAACAACGCCGACATCAAGGCCGCGCTGCCGGCACTGGCGGACCTGGCCGCCAACATCGGCGACCGGCAGGTGCGCGCCATGGGCACGCTGGGCGGATCGGTCGCCAACAACGACCCGTCTGCCTGTTACCCGAGCGCGGTGCTGGCGCTGGGTGCCACCATCCACACCACGGCGCGCAAGATCGCGGCCGATGATTTCTTCCAGGGCATGTTTGCCACCGCACTCAACGAGGGCGAGCTGATCACGGCGATCAGCTTCCCGATACCGAAACGCGCGGCCTACATGAAGTTCAAGCAGCCGGCCTCGCGTTTTGCGCTGGTCGGCGTGTTTGTCGCGCAGTTCGATGCGGGCGTGCGGGTGGCGGTGACGGGCGCGTCCAGCGGCGTGTTCCGCCATGCCGGGCTGGAAGCGGCGCTCGGCAAGAACTTCACGCCAGAAGCGGCGGCCGGCGTGAAGATAGACGCGACCGACCTCAACAGCGACATCCACGCGACAGCGGCCTACCGCGCCAACCTGATCAGCGTGCAGACGCAGCGCGGCGTGGCGAAGGCGCTGGCTGGCTGAACCGTACCG
>CALSAU010000332.1:0-3495 GCA_943372985.1 Polaromonas sp. YR568
CTGGCACAGGGTGCTGACACGCTGATCACCTGTGGCGCGCCGCAGTCCAACCATTGCCGCGCCACGCTGTGTGCTGCGATCAAGGAGGGCCTGAAGTGCCGCTTTGTGATCGAGGAGCGGGTGCCGAACAGCTACGCCGAAGGCGCCAGTGGCAACAACTTCCTGTTCCGGCTGCTGGCAGTGGAAGCCATCACGGTGGTGCCTGCGGGCACACCGATGATGGATGCCATGCAGAAGGTGGCCGCTGATCTGTCTGCGCAGGGCCGCAAGGGCTACATCGTGCCCGGCGGTGGCTCCAACGCGCTGGGTGGTCTGGGCTATGTGGCCTGTGCGCAGGAACTGCAGCAGCAGATGTTTGATGAAAGCGTGCAGATTGATCGCGTGGTGGTCGGCTCTGGCAGTTCCGGCACGCATGGCGGCTTGCTGGCGGGCTTTCTGGGCAACCACATCAACATCCCCATCGTCGGCATTGGTGTGAGCCGTGATCCGGCCGATCAGGACCCGCTGGTGCACAAGGAAGCGCAGGCCGTGATGGACCTGCTGGGCGTGAAGATCACCGTGCCGCGCGAGGCGGTACTGAGCTTTGGCAACTGGTGGCGTCCCAAGTACTCGGTGCCCAACCAGGCCATGGTTGAGGCGGTGCAGATGCTGGCCCGCACCGAAGCCATCCTGCTTGACCCGGTCTACACCGGCAAGATCATGGCGGGCCTGATCGGTCTGGCGCGACAGGGCTACTTCCAGCCCGATGAGAACGTCCTGTTCATCCATACCGGCGGTGCGCCCTCGCTGCACGCTTATGAGGCGGAAGTGCTGGGCTTGAAAGAACTGCCGGCCTGAACTGACGACGCCGAGACAGCGCCGAAACACTGCCTAGATAGCCATTAGGCCTTGGGCGTGCGCTGGGCCCGGGCTCTGGCCAGCGCTGCCTCGATCACGGCCCGCTTGCGGTCGGCCACGGCAGGGTCGTTTTCCGCGCGCGCAGGTAAGGCAGTGGCTGTGGTCTCTTGCAAGGTTGCTTGAGAAGAGGTCTCGGATTTTTTCAAGCCCGCATCTTTCGTCTTGCTCATTCTTGCCACGTGACGCTGGTAGCGACCCAGTGCTGTGTGCGCCTTCGCGTCAGACCAGGCGGCCCAGCCGGTTGCCATGCCTGACACGTTCTCCAGCGAGATGCAGTCTACCGGGCAGACCGGAATGCACAGCTCGCAACCGGTGCAATGCGGCTCGATCACCGTGTGCATCATCTTGTTGCTGCCGAGGATGGCATCGGTCGGGCAGACCTTGATGCACAGGGTGCAGCCGATGCACCAGGATTCATCGATCACCGCAACGCTGCGGGGTGTCTCGGTGCCGTGAACGGGGTTGAGCGGAATCACCGGCTGGCCGGTGATGGCCGCCAGCCGCGCGATGCCCTCTGCCCCGCCCGGCGGGCACTGGTTGATGGCTGCGCCTTCGTTGGCCATGGCGTGTGCGTAGGCGGCGCAATCGGGGTAGCCGCAGCGCGTGCACTGCGTTTGCGGAAGCGCGGCATGGAGCCGCTCCGCAAGGGATGGAGATGGGAAGGGCGGGATTGCGGGAGGGACAGGCGGGTTCACCCGCCTATTGTCCAGCCTTCAAGCCTGGCCTGCCGCTTCTGGCCCGTCCCCTTCGATCCGTTACTTAGCCGCAGATGCTTTGCGGGTGACTTTGGCTGGTGCCTTGGCGATTGTCTTGGCGGAGGCTTTGCCGACTGGTTTGGTGGCTGGCTTCGCAGCAGCCTTTTTGGCCACGGCCTGAACGGGGGAGGTTTTGGCCACCGGAAGCGATGCCGAGTGGTGCCACAGGATGAAGTCCTTCACTGCGGGATACACCAGATCGCGCCAGCGGCGACCACTGAAGATGCCGTAATGGCCGGCACCCATGGCTTCAAAGTGCTGCTTGTTCTGCGGTTGCACGCCGCTGCACATGGCCAGCGCGGCCTTGGTCTGCCCGGAGCCGGAAATGTCGTCCAGCTCGCCCTCGACCGTCATCACGGCGGTTTGTTTGATGTCCGCCGGCTTGACGCGCTCGACGGTGCCGTCTGGTGCCGTCACGTCCCAGGTGCCGTTGACCAGCTTGAACTCCTGGAACACGGTGCGGATGGTTTCGAGGTAGTAGTCGGCATCCATGTCGAGCACGGCGTTGTACTCGTCATAGAACTTGCGGTGCGCCTCGGCGCTGGCGTCGTCGCCCTTGAGCAGGTCCTTGAAGTAGTCGTAGTGGCTGGTGGCGTGGCGGTCAGGGTTCATCGCCACAAAGCCGGTGTGCTGCAGGAAGCCCGGGTACACGCGGCGGCCGGCGCCCGGGAAGTTGCTCGGCACGCGGTAGATCACATTGTTCTCGAACCACTCGAAGCTCTTGTTCATGGCCAGGTTGTTCACGGCCGTGGGCGACTTGCGCGCATCGATCGGGCCGCCCATCATGATCATCGACAGCGGTGTGGTTTCGCCACGCGACGCCATCAGCGAGATGGCGCCGAACACCGGCACGGTGGGCTGGCAGACGCTGATGACATGGCAGTTGCCGTACTGGCCCTGCAGGTGGCGGATGAATTCCTGCACGTAGTTGACGTAGTCGTCGAGGTGGAAGGTGCCTTCGGACAGCGGCACCATGCGGGCGTTTTTCCAGTCGGTGATGTAGACCTTGTGGTCCTTGAGCATGGTGCGCACCGTGTCGCGCAGCAGCGTGGCGTAGTGGCCCGACAGCGGCGCCACGATCAGCACGGCGGGCTGGCCCTTCAGGCGGGTCAGCGTAGCGGGGTCGTCGGTGAAGCGCTTGAAACGGCGCAGCTCGCAAAACGGCTTGTCGATTTCCACGCGTTCGTGGATGGCGACTTCAGTGCCCTCCACGTTGACCGTGCGCAGGCCGAACTCCGGCTTTTCATAGTCCTTGCCAAGCCGGTACATCAGGTCATAGCCGGCCGAGACGCGCTGGGCAAACGGGTTCTGGCCAAAGGGCGACAGCGGGTTGCTGTACATCTTGGAGGCGGCCTGCGCAAAATCGGCAAACGGCTCCATGAGGGAACGCTGGGCTTCATAGATCTGGTAGAGCATCGGGGGCACCGCTTCGCGTTGTATGTTGCAATGCAATATAACAGCAGTTACAGGGGCGTGTTTCGAGTGAAAACACCAACCTTTGTGCCCCTTCTGTCACCTTTGTGAAAGCTTCGGGCGGGAACTTCCGCGGCGCGCGGTCCGTCCACCCAACTGCTTATAAAGAGAAACGACTTGAAATGCACCGTAGAACGATCCTGGCGGGCGCCGCAGGCGCTGCCGGCCTTTGGGGGGCGCCGATGAGCACCATTGAAGCAACTGCCGCCACCCTGGATGCCCTGCCGCTGGCCAAAAGCCCGCGTATGCCGGTGCTGTTCCTGGGCCACGGCAGCCCCATGAACGCCATTGAAGACAACGAATACCGCCGCAGCTGGCAGGCCCTGGGCGCAGAATTCGGCACCCAGTACCCGCGTCCCCAGCTCATCCT
>CALSAU010000333.1:0-3484 GCA_943372985.1 Polaromonas sp. YR568
GCCGGCCCGCACTGGCAAGCGCGGCGGCGCATGGATGGACGACGTGCGCTCACGCTGGTTGCGGCCCGACACCGGTCGGCTGCAAACCCCGGTGGCGCATCTGGTCTGCAACTTTGCCGACGGTGTGGGCGGCAAGCCCGCGCTGCTGACGCACGACGATGTGACCACCCTGTTCCACGAGTTCGGCCACGGCTTGCACCACATGCTGACGCAAGTCAATGAGCACGATGTCTCTGGCATCAGTGGTGTGGAATGGGACGCGGTGGAGCTGCCCAGCCAGTTCATGGAAAACTTCTGCTGGGAGTGGGATGTGCTCAAGCACATGACGGCGCACGTCGACACCGGCGAGCCACTGCCGCGCGCGCTGTTCGACAAGATGCTGGCGGCCAAGAACTTCCAGAGCGGCATGCAGACCCTGCGCCAGGTCGAGTTTTCCCTGTTCGACATGCTGCTGCACACGGCACACCAGCCCGGCGATGACCTGATGGCCCTGCTGCAGCAGGTGCGCAACGAAGTCGCCGTGATCCAGGCGCCCGCCTACAGCCGGACCGCCCACACATTCAGTCACATTTTTTCTGGCGGGTACGCTGCAGGCTACTACAGTTACAAGTGGGCGGAGGTGCTGTCGGCAGACGCCTACGCAGCCTTCGAGGAATCCGCCGCGCAGGCACCGGGTGGAAACACTGATAACCCGGCCGCACCCAGCACCGTTAACGTAGAAACAGGCCGGAAGTACCGGCAGGCCATCCTGGAGGCCGGTGGAAGCCGTCCCGCGATGGAGTCCTTCAAGGCCTTCCGGGGCCGTGAACCCTCGCTGGACGCACTGCTTCGCCATCAAGGCATGGCTTGAAAATCAGTCAAGAGACACTTATAAAGATGACCATGACACCCAGCACTGCACTGCTCAAGACACCCCGTTTATCCAACGCGCTGGTCGCTGCGGCGGTGATGGTGTTCGCAGGTGCACTGCTGCCGGTCACCGCTTCCGCGCAGCAGGTGTTTCGCATCGTCGGGCCGGATGGCAGGGTCACCTTTTCAGACCAACCGCCGCCACCGGGCAGCAACACCCGGGCCAGCACGGCCAACACGGGAAGCAGCAGCGGCACCAGCGCCGCCGCGCTGCCTTTCGAGCTGCGCCAGGTTGTCAGCAAGTTCCCGGTGACCCTGTACACCGCCAACGCCTGCGGAGCCTGTGACGCCGGCCGCGCCATGCTCACCAACCGCGGCATCCCGTTCACCGAGCGAACCATCGGTACACCGGAAGACACCCAGGCGCTGCAGCGCCTCGCGGGCGATGCCGCGCTTCCCTTCCTGACAATTGGGGGCCAGCAAATCAAGGGCTATGCCGATGTCGAATGGACGCAGTTCCTCGACGCGGCAGGCTACCCCAAGAGTTCCATTCTTCCGGCAGGCTACCGGCGCGCCGCCGCAACGCCGCTGGTTACCGTGTCGGCACCGCCTGCGGCTGCTCCGGCGGCTGCGCCCGCAGACGCATCCGCCACCGTGGCCCGGCCTGCTCAGCGGCCAGCGCCAGTTCCCAACGAAAATCCGGCTGGCATCCAGTTCTGACGCTGCTTGACGGCGTTTGACACTGTTAGACGCCCTTGTTGTTCAAGCCAGGAGGGCAAACGCCTTGGTGAAGAAGTCGTCGGTGCCAAAGTTGCCCGACTTCAGCGCAATGTGCAGCCCGCCAGAAGCAGGTGGCTGCAGTGTGGCGTGGCACCAGGGCACGCCCGGGTCAATCTGCGAGCCGATCTGAAGCTGCGAAACGCCCAGTGCCTGCACGCAGGCACCCGAGGTTTCGCCGCCAGCCACCACCAGCTGACGCACACCCGCCAGCACCAGACCCTGGGCGATGGCTGCAATGGCGTGCTCCACCATGGCACCGGCAGCGTCCACACCGAGCTGGCCTTGTACTGATTTCACTGCATCTGGCTGGGCCGTGGAATAAACCAGCACCGGCCCGCTGTTCAACAACGGCGTGGCCCATGCCAATGCCTCGCCCACCACATCGGCACCGCCGGCCAGTTTAAGGGGGTCAATCGCCAGCGCCGGCCGGCCCAGCCGGATGAACTCTGCCACTTGCCGGTTGGTGGCCAGCGAGCAGCTGCCGGACACCACCGCCTGCAGCCCACTGGCGGGCGGCAACGCACTGGCCTGCACGGACGGTGCTATACCGAAGTTCTGCGGCAGGCCAATGGCCACCCCCGAACCGGCGGTGACCAGCGGCATGCCTTTCAGCGCTGGCCCCAAGCGCAGCAGATCGTCGTTGGAGACCGCATCGACAATCGCCACGCCCACGCCGTCAGTCCGCAGCTGGGCAATGCGCTCGCGCACTGCCGACTCGCCGCGGGCCACCACCGTGTGATCGATGAGACCCACCTGTCGCTTGGTCTGCGACTGCATCACTCGGACCAAATTGGCATCGGTCATCGGCGTCAGCGGGTGGTTCTGCATACCGCTTTCGTTCAGCAGCACATCACCCACGAAAAGATAGCCCTTGAAGACCGTGCGCTTGTTGTCGGGGAAGGCCGGCGTGGCGATGGTGAAGTCGGTTCCCAGTGCATCCATCAGTGCCTCGGTGACCGGGCCGATATTGCCTGTGGGCGTGCTGTCAAAGGTCGAGCAGTACTTGAAGTAAATCTGCGCCGCGCCCTGCCCTTGCAGCCACGCCAGGGCCTCAAGTGACTGGGCGACTGCCTCGTTCGCCGGAATGGTGCGCGATTTGAGGGCGACCACGACCGCGTCCACTTCGGCGCCCAGCGGCCCGGCGGGAACGCCAATCGTCTGCACCACACGCATGCCAGCACGCACCAGGTTGTTGGCGAGATCGGTCGCCCCGGTGAAGTCATCCGCAATACACCCGAGGTGAATCCTACTCATGGTTTTTTGGGCAACTCAATGCCCGGAAAAATCTTGATGACGGCGCTGTCATCCTCGCGCGCAAAGCCTGCGGTGGAGGCCTGCATGAACATCTGGTGCGCGGTGGACGACAGCGGCAAGGGGAATTTACTGCTGCGCGCCATGTCGAGCACGATGCCCAGATCCTTCACAAAAATATCGACCGCCGACAGCGGCGTGTAATCCGCCGCCAGCACGTGGGCCATGCGGTTTTCAAACATCCAGCTGTTGCCCGCGCTGTGGGTGATGACTTCATACAAGGCAGCCGGGTCCACCCCCTCACGAATGCCCAAGGCCATCGCTTCGGCGGCCGCCGCAATGTGTACGCCGGCCAGAAGCTGGTTGATGATCTTCACCTTGCTCGCAGGACCGGCCTGGTCGCCCAGCTTGTAGACCTTGCCGGCCATGGCGTTGAGCACAGGCTCGGCCACCGCATAGGCTGCAGGCGAGCCGGAGGTCATCATCGTCATCTGTCCGCTGGCCGCCTTGGCCGCGCCGCCGGAAATCGGGGCGTCGATGTAGAGAATGCCCATCGCGGCGAGGCGCTTTTCCAGCGCCACCGACCAGTTGGGCTCCACGGTGG
>CALSAU010000334.1:0-3484 GCA_943372985.1 Polaromonas sp. YR568
TAGAAGCCCAGGTTCACGACTTCCAGCAGGGCCGCCATCTGCGCCGCGTCGGGCAGCACGCGCGTCAGGGCCTTGCTGGCTGCAGCGTCTGCTGCGCTGGAGGGAACCGCGTCATGGTGCCACACCAGCGCCAGCCGCCGCTCCAGCCAGTCGAGCAGCTCGGTGTGGCGGACCGGCTTGAGGATGAAGTCCTCGGGTGGAATGCCGACGTTATTCTCAAGCCCCTTGTCAAAGGCGTTGGCGGACACCACAGCAAGGTGGATGTCGGCATGCCCGGCACTGCGAATGCGGCGCAGCGTTTCCCAGCCATCAATGCCGGGCATCGCCAAGTCCATGAAGATCACATCGGGCTTGTAGCCTGCCGCCAGCAGATCAAGGCAGTCGTGGCCACTGGCGGCTGTGCGCAACTCAAAGCCCATGGGTTCAAGCAGTTGCACCAGCAGTTCGCGGTCAGCCTCCTCGTTGTCAACCACCAACAGCTTGCGGCGCACGCCTTGGTAACCGGCGGGTTTGCGGCGTACGGGCGGCGGCAGCGCGTCTTTCAGCGTACCCGGTGTCACATGCACTTCCGGCAAAAAGAGGCGCACCTTGAACACCGAGCCCACGCCTGGCGTGCTGCTCACAGTCATCTCGCCGCCCATCAGGTCGGTGAGCATCCTCGCGATCGTCAGGCCCAGTCCCGCGCCAGGCGTTCCCTCGGCGCTGTGGCCTGCTGTGGCGCCGCGTGCAAACGGCACGAAGATCTGCGCCAGTTCGTCGGCGCTCATGCCGGGGCCGGTGTCTTCAATGTCAATGTAGGCCATCTCGCGTGCATGGCGCAGGCGGAACGTCACTTTTCCCTGCGCGGTGAACTTGATGGCATTGCCCAGCAGGTTGATGAGAATCTGGCGCACGCGCTTCTCATCAGCACGCACCAGCTCGGGCAGCGTACCGCTGGACTCGAACACAAAGCCCAGCCCTTTGGCAGCCGCCTGCAGCTCGAACATGCCCGCCATCTCGTGCACGCAGTCGGAAAACAGCATGGGCTTGACGTTCAGCGTTAGCTTGCCCGCTTCAATGCGGGCAATGTCCAGCGTGCCTTCGATCAGCGACAGCAAATGCTCGCCACCGCGCTTGATCACACCAACAGCTTGCTGGCGGTGCGGTGGAATGGCGGCGTCTTCGCCCATCAGCTGCGCGTAACCCAGAATGCTGTTGAGCGGCGTGCGCAGCTCGTGGCTTATGGCGCTGATGTAGCGGCTCTTGGCCTGGTTGGCCTGATCGGCGTGGTGACGGGCTTCTTCGGCAACGCGCTTGGCCTGCTGAAGGGCTTCATCGGTCTGGCGGTGCGACTCGATCTCGCGCATCAGCAGGTGGGTCTGCCGGTTCGATTCTTCCTGCGCCACCTGCCGGCTCTTATGGGCCAGCACCAGCCACCAGGCCACCAGACCGGCAATCACCAGCAACGCCATGTAGGCCTTCAGGAAGCCCGAGCGCAGCGCCGCCTCGGATTCACCCAGTTCCACGCCCAGACCAAAGGCGCTAATCTCCTGGTGATACAACAGCCCGAACACGCTGGCCAGCAGCGGCACGATGATGAGCATCAGCAGCAGGAAGTGGCCCAGACCCGTATCGAGGTAAGGCCAGATGCGGCGCGGCAGCAGCCAGCGCAGCGCGCCCGACCACTGCGCCGAGAGACTCGCGTGCGGCTTGCACAGGTCGCCGCAGCGCGCGTCCAGCGTGCAGCACAGCGAGCAGATCGGGCCCTGGTAGGCCGGGCAATGGGCCATGTCGGGCCCCTCGTACGCACGCTCGCAGATCACGCACTGCTGGGTCGTGTAGCGCTTGTAGACACCCTCGCCTGCCGCCGTACCACCCCAGGGCGGAGCAGCCCCCTCAGCAGATGGCGACGGCACGCCATGCCGGGCGTGGGGGCCACTGTCTCGGGCAATGTAGTACCTGCCACGCGTGGCCCAGGCAATGAGTGGCGCCGTGACAAAGGCCATACCCATCGCGATCACCGCCGAGAACGCCTGCGCCAGCGGGCCGAACATGCCCAGGTGCGCGGTGATGGACAGCACCGAGGCCAGCACCATCGCGCCCACGCCCACCGGATTGATGTCGTACAGATGGGCCCGCTTGAACTCAATGCCCTTGGGCGAGAGACCCAGCGGTTTGTTGATGACCAGATCGGCCACCACCGCCATGATCCACGCGATGGCGATGTTGGAATACAGCCCCAGCACATCGCCCAGCGCCTGGAACACGTTCATCTCCATCAGCATGAAAGCGATCAGCGTGTTGAACACCACCCACACCACGCGGCCCGGATGGCTGTGGGTGATGCGGGAGAAAAAGTTGGACCATGCCAGCGAGCCGGCATAGGCATTGGTCACATTGATCTTGAGCTGAGATACGACAACAAAAATTGCGGTAGCAGCCACCGCAAGGCCGTAGTCCGGGAACACGTATTCATAGGCGGCCAGGTACATCTGGTTCGGGTCCACGGCCCGGTCAACCGGCACCATGTTGGAAATGGCCAGGTAGGCGAGGAAGGCACCCCCAAGCATCTTCACCACACCCAGAATCACCCAGCCCGGCCCGCCCGTGAGCACGCCTGCCCACCAGCGGTAGCGGTTGGCGCGCGTCTGCACCGGCATGAAGCGCAGATAGTCGGCCTGCTCGCCCATCTGCGTGATCAGGGCAATGCCCACCGTTAAAGCCGCACCAAACAAGTGCAGATTGAACTCCGCACCCTGACCTTTCTCACCACCGTAGTGCAGCACGCCCGCAAAGGCGCCCGGATCGCGTATCAGCACGTAGACGAAGGGCACCACCAGCATGATCAGCCAGAGCGGCTGCGTCCACACCTGCAGCCGGCTGATGGCCGACACGCCGTGCGTCACCAGCGGAATCACCACCAGCGCGCAAATCAGGTAACCCCAACTCGGCGGAATGCCCAGCGCCAGCTCCAGTGCATAGGCCATCACGGCCGCCTCCAGCGCAAAAAAGATGAAGGTGAAGGACGCGTAGATCAGCGAGGTCAGCGTGGAGCCGATGTAGCCAAAACCCGCACCACGGGTGAGCAGGTCCATGTCGACGCCGTAGCGGGCGGCGTACACGCTGATCGGCAGCCCCGCGAGAAAGATGATGAGCCCGGTGGCCATGATGGCCCAGAAGGCATTGGCAAAACCGTACTTCACCAGCAAGGTGGCGCCGACCGCCTCCAGAATCAGGAAGGAGGCCGCGCCAAAGGCGGTGTTGGCCACCCGCCACTCAGACCATTTGCGAAAGCGCTGCGGCGTGAAGCGCAGCGCGTAGTCTTCCATGGTCTCGCTGGCGACCCAGCTGTTGTAGTCGCGCCGGACCTTGATGATGCGCTGCACAGCCGCTTCGGGCTCGTGGCTCCCACCCGATGCAGAGGCAGCCCGTACCGGAGCCTCGGTTCCGCTGGCGGGCGGCAGGGGCAGGACGGGAGCGTCCATGGGTGGATGGGACATCGCGG
>CALSAU010000335.1:0-3477 GCA_943372985.1 Polaromonas sp. YR568
ACCAGCACAAAGGGGGGCATGCCGAAGGGGCGGGGGTTGCCTTCGGTGGCGGGAGCGTAGCCGCCCGCGAGGACGATCTGCACCAGATTGACGGTTTGTGTCATCGTCACCGCGCGGTTGCCGGCCAGTGCGGGGTAGGCCTTGGGCACGCCTTCACCGCTGGCGCCGTGGCACTGGGCGCAGTGCTGCTCATACAGCTTGGCGCCCTTGGCGGCAGTGCCTGGTGTTACTTTGGCTGCCGATGGTTGCGGTGCGGTGGCGACGGGCGTGCTCGGCAGCTGCTGCAGGTATTTCGCCATGGCACCCAGGTCGCTGGCGCTCAGGTGCTGCGTGCTTTGCAGTACCACCTCAGCCATCGGGCCGGCCACCGATGCCTGTGGCGACACACCGTGCTGCAGCAGGCTCACGATGTCGGCTTCGCGCCAGCCTGCCACGCCAGCCTCCTGCGGCGAACTGAGTGAAGGCGCATACCAGTTCTGCATGGGAATCAGGCCGCCCGCGAGGTTCAGGCCTTGCGTGGTCGCGCCCAGCGCATTGCGTGCGCTGTGGCAGGCACTGCAGTGACCGAGGCCCTGCACCAGGTAGGCGCCGCGGTTCCACTCCATGCTTTGGCGGTTGTCGGCTTCAAACACGCCCGGCCGGAAATACAGCGCACGCCACACCGCCAGTGCCGCCTGCGACTGGAAGGGGAACTGCAGGCCATGCGGCTGGTTGGGCTGCACCACGGGCGGCAGGCTGCGGAGGTAGGCAAACAGGGCGTCGGAGTCTTCCCGCGTGACCTGCGTGTAGTTGGTGTACGGAAACGCGGGGTAGAGCAGGCGGCCGTCTTTGGAACGGCCGTTGTGCATGGCCCGCCAGAAATGGGCTGGCGACCAGCTGCCGATGCCGGTCTTGTCGTCGGGCGTCAGGTTCGATGTGAACACCGTGCCGAATGGTGTGGGTATGCCCTTGCCGCCCGCGTAGTCTGCACCGCCGGGCGCAGTGTGGCAGCCAGCGCAGTTGCCGGCGCGGGCCAGGTAGGCGCCGCGCGCGATCTGTTGTTCGCTGGGTGCGGCTGCAGCGACAGGTACAGCGACGGGTGCATTCACATCCACCTCGTCCTGGGTGTTGAGCGTCCACACTACCGCAGCCAGCACACCGGCCGCTACGCTCAAACTGGCCAGCCATTTGAGCAGTCTTTTCATGGCTTGACCCCTGCAGGCACAGGCGCACTGCCACACGCGATGGCGGGTACGCCTGCGACCGGCGGAGGCGCTGCGTTGGCAGGCCGCGTCACGGCGGGCAGGGTTTGTGCGGCCAGCCAGTGGGTGACGGCGTTGATGTCGTCCATGCTCAGGCGTGACACCACGTCCCGCATGCAGTCGGGCGCATGGGCGCGGCGCTGGCCGTTCTTCCAGGCGCCCAGCTGTGCGTTGAGGTAGTCGCGCGGCAGGCCCAGCAACCCCGGTGCGTTGGGCGTGACGCCGGTTATGCTCTGGCCGTGGCATTGCACGCAGGCCGGCACCTGACGCGCCTTGTCTCCTTCCATGACCAGTTGCCTGCCTCGACTCAATGTCTCTGCCGACGCGCCCGATGGTGTGGGCGCCGGGTAGGGCACTTCAAGACGCGAAAAATACTGGGCCATCTCCATCAGGTAGGCGTCGCCTGTCGGGCCGCCCAGCGGCGTGAGCAGCTGTGTCATCAGGCCGTAGTGGCGGCGCCCCTCACGGAAGTTGAGCAACTGGTTGTACAGATAACCCGCCGGCTTGCCCGCCAGCCGGGGGTAGTAGCCATCGGGGGCTGCGCGTCCTTGCGGACCATGGCAAGTGGTGCAGGCGATCAGCCGCTGGGCCATGGTGTCTTCAAACGGCGCTGCGCTGGCAGGCGCGGTTGGCAGCCAGCACAGCACCACAACAGCAGCGGCACGCTGCAGTGGTCTCCGCAGCCAGGTCAAACGGCTGGCAGTGCCAGCCGGTGAAAACGGGTTCATGGTGGTGTACCGGAAATGATGTGAAAGCTGCTCGTCAGCGGCGCGGGACGTCCTCGTGACGAACCCGCACGCAGGTGAGAAAGTGCTCCCAGCTGGTTTGTACCTCGTGCACCCGGGCGCCCTTGTCGAGCACGGCACCGCAAGCGGCCTCGGCGCGCCGCACCACCTTGGCGAGTGCGCTGGCAGACAGCGGCGGAATCTGCGCGCGCAGGCTGTTGGCCTTGGCCCGCATCTGCGCAATGCTGTCGCGCGCCAGTGATTTGTTGTTGGCGCAGGCGGTCATTGCAATCATGTCGGCCAGCTCGACCAGTGCCGGGTCCAGATGCCACGCGGTGGCAGTGCCGAGCGCCAGTACCCACAGGCGTTTGTGGTGCCCTGGCTCGGCCGATGCGGTCACCTCCGGGCTGGTCGCCTCCCGCTCACCGTGCGGGCTGGACGGCGGTGCGGGCGGGCTGGTGTCGGAAGGGGAGTTCATGGCAGGAATGCCTGGGGAGGCACACACCCATTTTGCCTGAGCCTGCACCGCAGCGTGCGCTGGCCCGCCGGCTCAGACGGAGATACCTGGCCGAAATACCTGACAGAAATAGCCAAGGGGATGCCCGCCATACTGCCCGCTGCCATGAGGTTCCCGCCAATGCTGCGGTTCAAGCGCTTTCTTCATTCACCGGCTGAAGCGGCTGCAGGGGCGCATCGCCCAGCGTGAAATAGAAAGTGGCGCCCTTGCCCGGTTCCGAGCGGGCCCAGATGCGGCCGCCGTGCCGCATGATGATCCGCTGGGCACTGGCCAGCCCGATGCCGGTGCCTTCGAACTCGCTGGGCGAATGCAATCGCTGGAAATTGCCGAAAAGCTTCTCGATGTACGCCATGTCAAAGCCCGCACCCTGGTCCCTGACGAAGTAAACCGGCCTGTTGTCGTCGCTCTTGTCGCCATCGTCGTCACCTCTCTCGCTACCGATGTCGATAACGGTCTGGTCCATCTTTGAGCTGAACTTCCAGGCGTTGCTGATCAGGTTGTCCATCACCACCGACAGCAGCGTCGGATCACCCGTCACTTCCAGCCCCTGCTGGATCTGGACACGTGCGTCGCGTTGTGGCTCCAGCCGGGCCCGGCGTGCGACCAGTGCCTGCGCCATCTGAGACAGGTCCACCTTCTCCCAGCGCAGCTGCAGCGTGGACAGCCGCACCAGCAGAAGCAGTGCGTCGGTGGATTCACCGATCTGCTGCACACCCGCCCTGATGCGGGCCAGGCAGTGTTCGCCACGCTCTCCCAGTTGCTGGCCGAGCTCGCGCGTGAGCAGTTCACTGAAGCCCATGATGGAGCTCAGCGGCTGGCGCAGGTCGTGCGCCATCGAATACGAGAAGTCGGTCAGCTCCCGCGTCGCAATCTGCAACTGGCCGGTGCGCTGCCTCACCCTTTCTTCCAGCCTCGCATTGAGTTGGACGATCTCCTCTTCGGCCTGCTTGTTGCGGGTGATGTCCTGCACATGGGCGACCAGATGCGCCGGCTG
>CALSAU010000336.1:0-3476 GCA_943372985.1 Polaromonas sp. YR568
GATCGAAGTGCTGGTGGACGGCGTTGGCCCGGCCGTGGTGCTGTTGCCGTCGTCGCAACGCGATTCGCGCCATGAAGACGAGCTGGCCCATCCCCTGGCCGAAGCGGGCTATACGGTGCTGCGGCCCCAGCCGCGTGGGATGGGCCGCAGCGTGGGCCCGCTGGAAGGCATGACGCTGAACGACCTGGCCGACGATGTGGCTGCTGTCATCGATCACCTGGGTGGGGGGCGCGCCGTGGTGCTGGGCCATGCGTTCGGGCATTTTGTGGCGCGGGTCGCTGACTACCGCCACCCTGCCAAGGTGCGCGGCGTGGTGCTGCTGGGCGCCGCCGCACGCGCGTTTCCGCCCGGGTTGACCGAGGCACTGGACAAGGCGGCTGACCCCGCATACCCCGCAGAAGAACGCCTGGAAGCCCTGCGGGTTGCGCTGTTTGCGCCGGGCAATGACCCCACACCGTGGCTGCACGGCTGGCACCCGCACCTGCGCCACTACTACCGCGCCGCGTCAGCCGAGCCGCCCAAGTCGGCTTGGTGGCCCGTGAGCCACGCGCCCATTCTGGAGGTGCAGGGCGCGCAAGACCCCTGGCGCCCGCCGCACACGCGCAACGAACTGCGCGACGTACTGGGCGACCAGGTCACGGTGCAAACCATTGAAGGTGCCAGCCACGCGCTGATCCCCGAGCGGCCGGTGGAGGTGGCACGCGCCGTGATCAGCTGGATGCAGACATTGCCGGCCTGAGCAGCGTGACCCCGCAGCCCGGTCCTGCGGGCAGCTCCAGCTGCCCGTTGACCACGGGCAGCGGCGTGAAGGGGTCGTCCAGCAGGTGTTCATGCTCGGCCAGTTCGCAGGCCAGCGGCAGTGATCGCACAACGCAGGCCGCCTGCAGCGCCATGGCCTGCAGCAGCGCGGGGCCAAACGCGGCCCCCACACGGCACAGCACGTTGCCGGCCTCGCAGATGCGCACCGCTTCCAGAAAGCGGCGCACGCCGCCCAGCTTGGTGATCTTGAGGTTGATGACGTCCACCATGCGCCCGTTCACCAGCCGGAACACATCCTGCACCGTCTGTGCGGATTCATCGGCCTCTACCTGCACCGGCAGGCTGCGCGTGAGCAGCGCCAGGCCCTCCCAGTCGGCGGCAGGCACCGGCTGCTCCAACAGTGCGATGTCGTAGCGCTCCATGCGCGCAAAGGCCGCCATCATCTGCTTGGCGTTGTAGGACTGGTTGGGGTCCAGGGTGAGTGCGGTGTCCGGCCCCGCAGCATCGCGCACAGCGGCAATGCGCTGCACGTCCAGCGCGGTATCGCCCGACAGCTTGAGCTTCAGGTGCCGGTAACCCTGAGCCGTGAGCTCGGCCGCCCGGGCCGCCATCTCAGCCGGCGGCTTGATGGCCAGGACGCGCGACATCGCCACCGAGCGCCGGTACGCGCCGCCCAGCAGCACATGCACCGGCACGCCCAGCGCGCGCGCCACCAGGTCGTGCAGGGCCATGTCCACCGCCGCCTTGACGCTGGTGTTGAAAGCCAGGCGCGCATCGATGTCGTCCATCAGGGGCCCGATGTCGCGCGGGTCGCGGCCCAGCAGGAGGGGCTGCAACCATTCCAGCGACGCATGCGCGCCGCCGCCGTGGGTGGTGATGGAAGGAATGGCGTGCGCGTAGCCCAGGCCCTCGTGGCCCTGGTCGTCGCGCAGGACGAGCAGTTGCCCCTCCAGCCGGGGTACTGCCGCCCGCGCAAATTTCCATGACGGATCGCCCAAGCGTTGTTCGCAGGGTCGTACTTCCATGGCTGTGATTTTCATGGGTGCCAGTCTAGGCGCCGGTCGCGTGCGCGGCTATGCCTGCACCGGCAATCCAGCGTTGCCCCGTGCCCGGTAGCGCGGCGCGGGCGCAATCCACAGAATCAGGCCTCCCCTACGGAGACACAACAACATGGCGAAGAACAACAAGCGTGCCGGGGCACGCAGGCAGCTGGCGCTGCTGGCGCTCCTGTGCGTTCTGGCTCCGGCCACTGCCCTGGCGCAGGCCTGGCCCAGCAAGCCGCTGCGCATCGTGGTGCCCTATGCGCCGGGCGCCATCAACGACGTGCTGGCCCGCCACATGGCTGACAGACTGCAGGTGTTGCTGGGCCAGCCGGTGATTGTGGAAAACCGCGCGGGTGGCGGCGCCGTCATTGGCACGCAGGCCGTGGCGTCGGCACCGGCCGACGGCTACACCTTGCTGCAGGTGCCGGCAGCCCATGTGAACAACGCCACGCTGGTGCCCAGGCTGCCCTACGACCCCATCAACAGCTTCAGCTTCATCACGCTGGCCGCGCGTGCGCCGCTGCTGCTGGTGGCGGGTGAGCGTTTTGCGGCCAACTCGGTGGCCGATCTGGTGACGCTGGCCAAAAAGAGCCCGGGCACTTATTCGTATGCATCGTCGGGCAACGGCGGGGCGGCGCACCTGATGGGCGAGATGCTCAAGCAGATGGCCGGCATTGACCTGCTGCACGTGCCGTACAAGGGCGCGGCGCCCGCCATGACCGATGTGATGGGCGGCCGTGTGGACGTGACCTTTGCCACCTACACGGTGGCGGCGCCGGCGATCAAGGCGGGACGCGCACGCATCCTGGCGGTCACCGGCGGCAAGCGTTGGCCGCTGATGCCCGACGTGCCCACGATTGCCGAAAGCGGCGTGCCCGGCTACGACGCTGCGGCCTGGTGGGGCTACGCCGCACCGGCCGGCACGCCGCAACCCATCATCGAGCGGCTGAACCGCGAGATCAACAACGCGCTGGCCGCGCCGGCGCTGCGCGCCGCGCTGGCAGCCGAAGGGATTGAACCCGTGGGCACCACACCCGCGCAGTTCAGCGCTTTCATCCGCTCGGAAATCCCGCTGTGGGCCGGCATCATCCGCAAGGGAAACATACGGACTGACTGAGGCCATCCGCACCGAAAGGTGCGTGCTAGCATCATTTGCACCCTCCCCCGGCAACACCGCATGCAGAACCCCAAAGCCCCTGCCGTCCAGCTCGACATCGCGGCTGACCTGCACAAATGGCGTGCCTTCGTCGCGATTGCCGAAGTGGGCAGCCTGACACGCGCCGCGCTGGTGCTGGACAGCAACCAGTCCCTGCTCAGCCGCCAGCTCAACGCGCTGGAACGCGAATGCCGCGCGCGGCTTTTCAACCGCACGGGCCGCGGGCTTGAGCTGTCGGACATGGGGCAACGCATCTTCCCGCAGGTCAAGGCACTGCTGGGCGATGCCGGCCGGCTGGAGGCCGAGATCCGCAGCGAGGCGCGCGAGCTGGTGGGCCGCGTCACGCTGGGCGTGCTGCCCTCCATTGGTCTGCCGCTGGTGGGCCGCCTGTTTGGCCAGATGCGCGCCACCCACCCCGGCGTGCAGCTCAAGGTGCTGGAAGGCTCCAGCGGCCAGGTTGAGGAATGGCTGGCCGACGCGCGCGTGGACATCGCCATCCTGTATCGCTATGGCACCAG
>CALSAU010000337.1:0-3473 GCA_943372985.1 Polaromonas sp. YR568
CGCACGGCATGCATGAACACCTCGCCGCCGACCACCAGCGCCTCTTTATTGGCCAGCAGCAGGCGCTTGCCGGCACGCGCCGCCGCCATGCAGGCGCTCAGCCCCGCGGCACCCACAATCGCCGCCATCACGGAATCCACCAGCTCATGCGAAGCGATCATCTCCAGTGCCTCGGGTGCCGACAGCACCTCGACCGTTAGCTGGTTGGCCTTGACTTTCTCCGCCAACTGGCGGGCGTGAGGTTCACTCACCATCACGGCATAGCGCGGCTTGAATCGTGCGCACTGGGCCAGCATCAGGTCCACCTGGGTCGCTGCGCTGAGCGCAAACACCTCGAAGCGCTCCGGGTGTGCCGCCACCACATCCAGCGTGTTGACGCCGATGGAGCCGGTTGAACCCAGGATCGTGATGCGCTGCTTTTGAAAACTCATGGGCACTGCCTGCAGAGGGTGTGAAGGTGTGGAGATGTGCGGATCGGGCGATGTCAGAAGGGCTGGAAGCTGGCCAACATCATGGCAAGGGGAACGGCGGGCAGCAAGGCGTCCACGCGGTCCAGCACGCCGCCGTGTCCGGGCAGCAGACCGCTGGAATCCTTGACGCCGGCGCTGCGTTTGATGAGGGATTCCACGAGGTCACCGACCACGCTCATCGCCGTCAGGAAAAGCACCGCCAGCAGCATCATGGGCACGCCATGCAGGGCCACCAACCGGCTGTAAAGGGTTTCCGCCGCCAGCGCCTCATGCCAGCCGCCCGTCAGCGTAGTGGACGCCCCGAGGCTCGTCCACACCAGTGAAAGCAGGACCACGCCGATCATGCCGCCCCACACGCCTTCCCAGCTTTTGCCGGGGCTGATGGACGGCGCCAGTTTGCCGCGACTGAATCGCCCACCCAGCGCCCGCCCGGCAAAGTAGGCGGCGATATCGGCCACCCACACCAGCAGCAAGATCGACAGCAAGAACTGCACGCCGATCACGCGGGCCTGCGCCACGGCAAGCCAGGTCAGGCACAGCGCCAGTAAGCCGCCAATCAATCGCACGGGCGCCGGAATCAGCGGCCAGCCCACCACGCCGCGGCGCAGCAGCCAGCCACCGGCCAGCACCCAGACGGCACCGGTCACTGCCCAGACGACAGGCAGTGGTCGTGTCAGCCAACCGAGATACCAGAACGCAGTGCAAGCCACGAAACACAAGGCCGCCAGACATACCGAGCCAGCTTGACCAAACCCGTTCAAGCGCCCCCACTCCCATCCACCGGCGGCAATCAACACCAGCGCGGCCGCACAAAACGGCGTGGGCGTTTGATAGAACAGGGCGGGTAGAAGGATGGCCAGCAGCACCACGGCAGTGATGACGCGCTGCTTCAACATCAGGCAGCCTTGGTGTCGTGTCGGTCGACGGCCGGTGCCAGCTGGGCCGAGGTCTTGCCAAAGCGACGCTCACGACCGCGATAAGCCGCGACGGCCTCATCCAGCGCTGCCTCGTCGAATTCGGGCCAGAGCTTGTCGGAAAAATGCAGTTCTGAATAAGCCGCCTGCCACAGCAGAAAGTTGCTGATGCGCTGCTCTCCGCCGGTGCGAATGATCAGGTCGGGATCAGGCACATGCGCGAGCGCCATCGCGCGGTCCAGCGCCTGCTCGGTGATAGGCTCTCCCCGGCTGGCCAGCTGCTGTGCCGCCTGGGCAATGTCCCAGCGACCACCGTAGTTGAAACACACGTTGAGGATCAGGCGGCTGTTGCCCGCCGTACTCAGCTCCGCTTGAGCGAGCCCCTCACGAACGCGTTCGGACAGCTGCTGACGCTCTCCCACGAAACGCAGTTGCACGCCATTGGAGACCAGGCTGGGTACCTCGCGCGCCAGCGACATCGCCAGCAACTCCATCAACCCCGAAACTTCGTCGGCAGGACGATTCCAGTTTTCAGAAGAAAAGGCAAATACCGTCAGCACCGGAATATGGCGCTCGATGCAGGCGCGCACGCAACGGTTCAGCGAGTCCACGCCCTGCTTGTGACCGGCAATGCGCGGCAGAAAACGGCGGGTGGCCCAGCGTCCGTTGCCATCCATCACGATGGCGATGTGGCTGGGGCCAGCAGAGGTCTGGTTGGCCATGGGTGTTCGTTCAGGCCACATGCAGTGCTGTCAAACCGCCATGATGTCTTGTTCCTTGCCGGCGACCAGCTTGTCGACCTCGGCAATGAAACGGTCTGTGAACTTCTGGATGTCGTCCTGCGAGCGACGCTCTTCGTCCTCGGAGGCCAGCTTGTCCTTCACGAGCTTCTTGATGCCATCGTTGGCATCGCGACGGAGGTTGCGGATGGCGACCTTGGCGTGCTCGCCCTCGCTGCGCACCACCTTGGTCAGCTCCTTGCGGCGCTCTTCGGTCATGGCGGGCATCGGCACGCGAATCAGTTCGCCCTGGGTGGCAGGGTTGAGGCCGAGATCCGAGTCACGGATGGCTTTCTCGATCTTGGCGCCCATGCCCTTTTCCCAAGGGGACACACTGATGGTGCGCGCGTCCAGCAACGACACATTGGCCACCTGGCTGATAGGCACCATGGAGCCATAGTAGTCAACCTGCACCGTGTCGAGCAGGCCCGGGTTGGCGCGGCCCGTGCGGATCTTGGTCAGTCCGTTCTTGAAGGAATCAATGGACTGTTGCATCTTCTGCTGTGCGTGCTGCTTGACTTCGTTAATGCTCATTCTCAACTCTCCGGATATTGATCAGCAAAAAAGCAAACGGGTACGGGGCTAGCGGCACGTCATACGTGGACCAATGTACCCTCGTCCTCGCCCATCACCACGCGCTTCAGCGCCCCATGTTTGAAGATGCTAAAAACCTTGATCGGCAGCTTCTGGTCGCGGCACAGTGCAAATGCGGTGGCATCCATCACTTCGAGGTTTTTGCCCATGGCCTCATCGAAGGTGATGTTGGTGTAACGGGTGGCCTTCGGGTCCTTTTTCGGGTCGGCGGTGTAAACACCATCGACCTTGGTCGCTTTCAACACGATCTCGGCGCCAATTTCCGCACCACGCAGCGCTGCAGCCGTATCGGTGGTGAAAAACGGGTTGCCGGTACCGGCCGCGAAGATGACGACCTTGCCCTCTTCCAGGTACTGCAAGGCCTTGGGCCGGACATAGGGTTCAACCACGCGCTCGATGCCAATGGCCGACATCACACGGGCGATCAGGCCCGCCTTGTCCATGGTGTCGCCCAACGCGAGCGCGTTCATCACGGTGGCCAGCATGCCCATGTAGTCGGCCGTCGCACGGTCCATGCCGACTGAGCCGCCCGCTACGCCACGGAAAATATTGCCGCCACCAATTACCACCGCCACCTCGACACCCATGCGGGTGACTTCGGCGATTTCCTCGACCATGCGAACGATGGTGGCGCGGTTGATGCCAAAGGCATCGTCCCCCATCAAAGCCTCACCTGACAGTTTTAACAAGATTCGCTTGTAGGCTGGCATGTGAGA
>CALSAU010000338.1:0-3472 GCA_943372985.1 Polaromonas sp. YR568
CGAGTAGTCGAACGAGGCGGCCAGCTGCCGGTCTCGCTCGCGCAGGCTCAGTTCAACCTGCCGGCGTTCGGTGACGTCGAGCACAGAGGCAATGAAGTAGCTTGCGCTGTCATCCACCTGCAGGACCAGTGCGACGGAGCACAGCCCCCAGACCACCGAGCCATTGCGGTGCAGATAGCGTATCTCGACGGTATCGGGACGCGACTGCTCCGGGGATGTCCGCAGGTTCTCGAAAAAGAGCTGGTACCCGTCCCGGTCCTCGGGATGGACATGGGCATAGACCGGATGACCGATGAACCCGTCGCGCGCATGACCGAGCATGTCGCACAGCTTGCCGTTCACGTCGATGCAGGTCCCGTCCACACTGATGTGGGCGATACCGACCGCTGCCAGATTGAACGTCGCGCGCTGCAGCGCCTCTGACTTGCGTGCCGCCATCTGCAGCACCTGCTGGCGATGCAGCAGCCACAGGAGAATGCCGCCCATGGCGAGCAGGGTCGCCGTGGCCACGCTGGCCGCCATGTAGTAGGTGTCCTTGCGGGCCTTCACAGGCGCCATCACCTCATGCTGCGCGGTGCCGACCGCCACGACCAGAGGGTAGTCGGCCAGCGTCTTGTAGCTGATGTACCGCGTCACCTGGTCGATCACGCTGTCCGTGACCAGGCTGCCCTCGGGCCGGGTGCGCTGCATCGTCAGCAGTTCACCCTTGATGACGTTCTGCCCGAGGCTCACCTGCTTGCCGGTCCGCCGTGCACGGACGAATCCGTCCAGTCCCACCAGCGCGACGGTGCCTTGCTCGCCCACATCGGTCTGCAGATAGAAATTGGCAAAGTAGGCCGGCTCCACCGCGCCCACGATCAGGCCGGCGAAACTCCCGTCAGCGGCATTGAGGCGGCGCGTGATGTGGATGGACCATCGGCCAGACACCCGGCCAAAGGCCGGAGGCGCAATAAAAAGCGCCGAGTCGTTCACCGTCTGGTGGTGTTTGAAGTAGACCCGGTCGGAGGCATTGACGGGCACCGGGCTGTCGGGCCCGGCGCTCACCCGGCCGAGCGTGTCGATCACCGCCAGGTAGGTGAATTGCTTGAAGCTGCCCGCACCCCTGGCCACGCTTTGCGCCGGATTGGCCTGCGAACCCAGCGCCCTGTAATCGGCCTCGACGAGATTGAACGTCTGTTCAATGTTCTTCAGGGTCAGGTTGGTGTGCTGCTCAATCCCCGCCGCGAGATTGGCGTTGTTCAGGAATTCCTGGCGCACGGCCTCGGACTCCTCGTACGCAGCGCGCTCCAGTGTCACGTGCCAGATCATTCCGATGGGAGCCAGACTGGTCAGCACGACGACCAGCGGCACCAGATTGAGGCGTGCCAGCACGGACCCCATCAAAGCCTTTAAACGCATGAAACCATGCTCCTTCGGTGTTCGGGCCTTTTGTCAGTGCCTCTGCGCCTTGCTGGCACGGCGATGGCCGCGCCAGCAGGATCTGCTCTCCGCTGGCTCATTTTCACATCTGCTTACATCCGGGCAATTGACGAGGATCAAGTCGGTGTCGCGGCCAGTGGGGTTGGCCGGGTGAGTCAAACGGTCAAATGCCGGCGTCCGGTGGCGGGTCCTGAAGGAGCAGATCGGAGGCGGGATAGGCCACACAGGGCAGAATCCAGCCCTCGCGTTTTTCTTCGGCGCTGAGGCCTGGCCAGGCGATCCGGTACGTGACCTGACCTCCAATGGCCAGTCGTATGCAGGTGCGGCAGGTGCCGTTGCGGCAGGAACTGGGCCAAGGCAGGCCCGCAGCTTCCGCCGAAACAAGCAGGGTCTGCGAGTCGGGCGCTTTAAAGCCTGTAACGTCCCCGGCCAGCCTGAGCATGTGTACAGAGAGGCCAGAGGGACTCGAGGCGGCGTCCGGCGGCGGGGTGAAGAGGGGCGCAGGCATCAGGCCCTGAATTTAACGCAGCCGCTGCCAGCGAGACGCGGGCCTGAAGCCAGCCCCAACCGCTTGCCGATTTGCAGCGACAATTTCGGGTTGGCCCCTTCTGGTGCAATGCCGTTGCCGGTCTTCTGTCTTTTCTTCACTGTGACGCTTTTCATGACCACCTATTCCGTTCGCCCTGCCACTTCCCGCGATGCCCAGGCCATTGCCGATATCCATGTCTCCACCTGGCAGGCCGCCTACAAGGACCTGATGCCCGACGATCACCTCAGCAAGATCACGGTGGCCAAGCGCCTGGCCTACTGGCGCGAGGCCATCGAGTACAGCGAACCGCAGGTGCTGGTCGCCACCGCAGGCGACGAGGTGGTCGGCTTCGTAGGCTTTGACCGTTCGCGCGATGCAGGTACCAAATCGACCGTGGGCGAGATCTGGGCGCTGTACGTGGCCCCATCCCGCTGGGGCGAGGGCGCCGGTCTGGCCCTGTGGGACGGCGCGCGCGATGGCCTGAAGGAAGAGGGTTGCACCACGGTGACAGCCTGGGTACTGCTGCGCAACGAGCGCGCGCTGCGGTTCTTTGAGCAGGCGGCGGGTTTCAAGCGGGAAATGCCGTCCCTCAAGACGGTGCCGTTTGGGTCTGCGAAGTTGGAGGAGATTCGGTTGAAGAGGGTTGTGGATTGAGGTTGTATTTGGTTTTCTGTTTTCGGTGATTTGCTGAGATTCGAAGCCGGGGGTTGCCCGGCAGCAACTCACTTTTCTTTTGCTTCGCCAAAAGAAAAGTAAGCAAAAGAAAAGGCGACCCTGGTGCCTGCGTCCCCTGCGCTGCGCTACGGGGCAACCTGCGGTGCTCGGTCCAGGCGGGGTCTGGCTAAACTCGCTTCGCTCAGACAACGCCAGCCCTGATCCGCCTGAATCTCCGCTCCTCGGCGCATTCACAAGGGGTGGAGGCAGGAAAACAGAAGACCAATACCGAAGTCCACAGGGACACGCCATGGCGTGTCCTTGTTTGTATTGGTTTTCGCGTGTCCGTTCCCGCTTGTCCCGTGTGGCTGGGCCGAGCAGCGCAGATGGAGGCGGAAGGTCAGGCCGCACTTGTTTGAGCCGAAGGCGAGTTGTGCGGACTGCCGCCGTAATCGAGCAGCGCAGGTTGCCCGCAGCGCAAGCGAAGGGACCCAGACTTCGGGTCGCCTTTCTTTTGGGTACTTTTCTTTGGCGAAGCAAAGAAAAGTGCCTCGCCCGCCGGGGCGAGTCCCGGCTCCGGGCTATAGCGAAAGATCAAAGGCCTCAACAGGCTAAGCCAGAACGGATAAGACCTTCTACTGTGCTTTCCGCAACGTCTCCACCACCGGCGTATTCAAAACCGACCTCAACCCCCACCACCCCGCCGCCAAAGCCAACACCGCACCAGCAATACTGCCCAGCACCGGCACCGTCCACGAGCCTGTCCAGCTGAAGTCGAACACATAGCGCGCCAGCCCCCAGCCCACCAGCAAGGCCACCAGCGAAGCCAGAAAGCCCGCCAAAAGACCCACACCGGCGAGCTCAGCGCGT